>DASVAM010000127.1:0-4393 GCA_036376375.1 Chitinophagaceae bacterium | reverse complement strand
GCCCGTAAAGAAGAAAAGGAGGAAATTTACAACCCAGTCATTCTTTTTCTTTATAAAATGATAGACGCAGCCAAGCATGCCGAGCAGGAATGGAAGAAGATATAATTTATTGTTTGCTTTGTTTTCTTTTAAGCTATCGGGCGTGGTGCTTTGATCGCCGAGCATTTGTTTATCAATAAATGAAATACCTGTTTGCCAGTTACCATCTCTGCGATTACCAAAACCCTGTAAGTCATTTTGCCTTCCTGAAAAATTCCACATGAAATAGCGCCAATACATCAGGCCCATCTGGTAGCTGAAAAAGAAACTAAAATTATCACCATAGGTAATTGGTGGATCGTAGGCAATCCTGCCCGTAGCATCCTGGTAGGGAGTTTTATTTAGCCAATCGACATAAAATTGTAAATGATCCTGCTGTTCGGATCCATCCCAGATACGGGGAAAGACCATCAATTGAGAAGGATCATAATCATATTCTTCTTCTCTCCCCAGCGGTACATATTTGTCACCTAATTTACCCCATTTCATCCTTCCTTTTTTCATATCATAATAGCCATTCCTGTCCTTGTCATCGGGTAATGATCCAAAAGTGGGACCATATAATAGTGGCGCGGAGCCATATTGTTCACGTGCAAAATAAGATGCAAGGGTTGCAGGGTTATCGACATTACTCATATCGATTCCCGGATTTGCACTCGAACGGATCAGCGAGGTGACATAAGTAGAGTAGCCAAGCATGACAAATATAAAGCACCAAACAGCAAGACGAAGTATCGGCATTCCTCTTTTCCCTGCCACTTTTAATAAATACCAGCAAAGAACTCCGAGCAGGACAAAGAAGAAAGTAAAACCGGTGAAGAAAGGAAGCCCTAAACCATTCACAAAAATGCGGTCAAACCATGCAGAGGTTCTGGGAATGAGATAGACCATTCCAAAAAGAATCACTCCTGTCAATATGCAGCCAAACAGAAAAGCGAAGATCGATTTACGAAGAGTGGGCGTGTATGTTTTATAAAAATAGATCATGATGATCGCGGGAACTGTCAAAAGATTCAACAGGTGAACTGTAATTGAAAGACCAAGCATAAAGAAGATGAAAACGATCCAGCGGTCAGCCCGGTTCCGTTCAACCACGTCCTTTGCCAATTCGTAAGCATGTTCCCATTTTAGCATGGCCCAGATAATAAGTGCTGTGAAGAATGATGATAACGCATAAACCTCACCTTCAACGGCGCTGAACCAAAATGTGTCGCTGAAAGTATAGGCTAAGGCACCTACAACACCGGATGCCATTACCGTAAAAGTTTGTTGTGCCGTAAGACTTTCGCCGTGATTGACAAACATTTTGCGGGCGAAATGAGTGATGGTCCAAAAAAGGAATAAAACAGTGAACCCGCTGGCCACAGCACTCAAAAGGTTAACCGCACTGGCGGCGTTTGCAGCATCACCACCACTGAATAAAAGGATAAACAAGCGGCCCAGCATGGTGAAAAGTGGTGAGCCGGGTGGGTGAGGGATCCCAATTTCATTTGCGCAAGCGATAAATTCGCCGCAGTCCCAGAAACTTGCAGTGGCTTCACGAGTAAGAGTGTAAGTAGCAGTAGCAATCAGCAATATTACCCAGCCGGTAATATTGTTTACTTTCCTGAAATTCATAAAGATTTGATTTTATTCCTTTTTTACCCGAACCGATCAGGATGGAATGGGGGCAAAAATAGGGTTTCAACAGAAGATTTCGCCCTTCCGGCTGCCAAAACAATATTTAAAATATACGGAAGGTTTGGCGGCAGATAGATTGTTATAAAAGAATCGAAGCGATCTCCTGCCATGAGTCAGTTCTTTTATGCCGGCCTGAATTTTTTAATTGATTATGCGGTTGTGTAAAAAGGATCGTTGTCCCTTTGAAAAGATCAAGATTCTTAAAATGGTCATCGATCATGATATCGGCGTCAATGATCGTTTTGCTTCCGCAAAAAACTATTTGTTGCCAGGTCAAAAAACTGAAATGTTCATTAAGCCAATCAAATTTTTCGGGAAGACTTTGCGGAAATTCCATTGCAGCAGAAACAATGAACAGCTCATAATTCTTGTTCAGCTCAGCCACTATTTTCACACTGTCTTTTACCACTGGCGCGGTTCTAAAAAATCCTTTTGCATAAACGTATTCGTTTATATGTGGAAATGCGCTTCGCTCTTCAACACCTGTCACTGATTCCAAAGACCGTCTTTTACCAAAATCTTTTTCATCATAGCGGAAAAATTGTTCATACACATCCGCGAGCACGCCATCCATGTCAACAGCCAATCTTTCCATTATCATTCAAAATTTATCCTTACCGTTTGATAAAAGAGTTGATTTTGTAAGATCTGTCTTGACTGCGAGTTTTTTTCTGAAAAACCTTTTAGTCCCAGCAAACCCGCTGCATTGCCCTTATTGATGGCGATCTCGAGGTAACCGGCACTATTAAATAAGGCCAGTTTTTCTCCTTCGGGGACATCAGCATAAGTTTGGCTGATATGATCAATCACTTCATCTCTCTTAAAGTTGATCTTGAACCCCCGGCCCTTGCGTAGCTCTTCAAATTCGTGGCGGGTAATATTTACGATCACGTTTTCAAAATTGTCAATGAAGATTATCTGGCCATCGATCCAATCGTCCCCAACAGCGGGTCGTAAGGGATTTTTTTCAATGTACGCGATATCAGGTTGGCCAATATTCTTAATTGACTCTCCATTGATCAATTGATTAATTGTATTGCCAAAAATATCTGCACACTGAAGCGTATTCTTCATTTTCCCATCCAGCCAGGGAATACCAATAACCATTTCAGGCTTCTCTTCGAGGATCATGGTGAGCAATCCGTTATTAGCACAAAAGAGGTATTGGTTGTTGTGAAAGGCCAGCAGCAGGTGGTCCTGATTTTTATCAAACAGATTCACCAGAATAATGTGATAGGTAAAGTCAGGAAAATTCTTAATCGCATTTTTGCAAACATAGGATGCCTGCGGATAGTTAAATGGAGTGATGTTATGGGAAATGTCAATCAACCGAAAGTCGGCGTTAATACTGAGCAGTCTCGCTTTTATGGCCCCGGTAAGGTAATCGTGATTACCGATATCAGAGGTCAGGGTTAGTAATGCCATTTATCGATTGCAGATTTTTTGATTGCCGATTTCAGATTTACATTATTGCAAAAATAGTTTTGATATACAATCTGCAATCTGAAATCTACAATCTGAAATTATTTCATCAATTTGCCTTCTTTATAAAAAAACTTTCTGACCATTTTATCTGCAAGGCCGGGAAAAAATTTGTTCAGGAATACAGTTTGTTTTCCCTGGAAAGTCATCACCACCGTTCTTTTTCTTTTTTCAATTGCGGATAAAATCTTTTTTGCACAAACTTCGGCTGTCATCATTTTGTCCTCATCCATGGGGCTCTCGCCTTGCGCATGCCCTTCTTTATTTAACGCCGCGTTCCTGATATTGGATGCAGTAAAGCCGGGGCAAACCCACATTACGTTCACTCCGGATTCAAGCAATTCAGTTCGGATGGCTTCCATCCAACCCTGTAATGCATGCTTTGATGCAGAATAACCGCTTCGGCCCGGCAGCCCGCGGTAACCAGCGATCGAAGAAACGCCAACGACTGTCCCTTTTCTTTCAATTAAAAATGGTAAAGCATATTTTGTACAATAAACGGCCCCAAAGAAATTTATGTCCATTACTTTCCGGATCACATCCACGGCTGTGTCTTTTAGTTCTGCCCGCATTGAGATCCCGGCATTGTTAATGAGAATGTCAATGCCGCCGAATGTTTTCTGCGTAAGCTCAATCAGCCGCCGGCAATCATTTTCGCTGCTAACGTCGGCCACCATCGTATGAAGCTCGGAGGAGGGAAACTGGGTTTGTAAATGATAGAGTTTATCATGATTTCTGCCGCAAGTGGAGACCCTTGCGCCTTCTTTGATCAGCTCTTCGACAAGTGCTTTTCCAATTCCATCGGTGCCACCCGTGACGATTACAACTTTATCTTTAAAATAAGTGGACATTTTTGCTGATTGCAGTTACAAACGTACTTCAAAATGTGGGTAAATAAAAAACCCCGCCACGCGGCGGGGCATTTAGTGATCCCGCTGGGACTCGAACCCAGGGCCCCAACATTAAAAGTGTTGTGCTCTACCAGCTGAGCTACGAGATCTTGAAGGAGTCCCCTGCACAACATCAAAAGTCGAAAAACGACCTTCAATTTTTGGGAGTGCAAAAATACAGGTCAAACGCCTTTGAGCCAAAAGTTTTTAAGATTCAGGCTCAAATAATTTCTTGGCAAAGATGTTGATAAGTTATAGTCTGGATCATAAAAGGCTTTAAAAGCAACCCTTTATCCCAAAAG
>DASVAM010000500.1:0-3555 GCA_036376375.1 Chitinophagaceae bacterium | reverse complement strand
GGTTAATGCTGTTAAAATGAATTAAAATACAATCCATTAACTCTTTATTTGAATATTTATTGCAGGACAATTGGTAACAAAATGTAAAAAGGATTAAAACACGACTCCAAGGTTGACTGAGAAAAGAGTGTTGAAATTCTCTTTGGTCGCCGGGAAATAATAATCAAATACAAGCTGGGGTTGAATGAAGAATTTGCCAATGGAATATTCTCCCCTCAAAAACATTGTAAGCGATAGTGGTTGAAAATCCACCTGGTCATCGAGCGTGACGTTTTCAGAATTATACAAAACATTTGTACCCGTACGAAGAATCGTGGCGTATGTGTTTGCGGACTGGTTGAAACCAAATTTCTGTGTCCCGCTGACAAAAGAAAGTTGAGGTGTGATGCGTACATGATCTTTATACGAGAAAATGCCGAGCCAGTAAAAATCATGTCTTACTGAGGTGATAATAGAAAAATCGGAGATAGATTCTTTCGAATCGATCCTTGTAATACCGTTACGACGCAGGCGAAGATCCTGGATCTGTTCTTCCCTTTCCACATAATCAGTGCGGCTACCCCATCCATAGCTCAATGCAACTGAGGGCCTGAACCACCATTTGCGATAAGTAAAATAAGCATATACTTCGTTTTGCAATGGTGTAGTGTAAAACGATAATGAATCCTTTGTAAAAAACTTTGTATAGGCCAGCCCGGTTGCAAGATTTCTATTCTTAAGATAATCAAACCCACCGCTTAAAGCCACCTGGTAAAGATTTAGCTTGTCGTTATCATTTACAATATTCCCGGAAGCCGTTAGATTCAAACCATTTTTATAGAAAAAACCAAGTGTAGGAATGTAAGTAAAGCCCCTTCGTGTTTCGATCAATGCAGTTGTTTTGCTGGTGTAGTTGAAGTAACCAGTTCCCATAGCAAGGCTTCCCAGGAGATAACTATGAGGTAATGATATCGAATCAAGAAAGGTTTCCATATCCTGTAACAAAAGCTCGTAGTCAATAGTGGAATCGAGTGTCCAGTCCTCAACTTTTTCTTTCTTCTTTGTGGTATCGGCAGATGAGATCTGGGCAAGCGATGTCATGCCCAAAAACACTAAGGGAAGTATGATGATGCTCCTTTTCAACATACGGCAGTGGTATCCAGTATTTGTTATTTGGCCAACTAAATTCAAAAGCTGTGACTTTGAAATACTTAGATAGTTTAAAATCTATTTTTACCAGACTTAAAAACGCCGGTCATGGCTGCTTTATTTAGTTTTCAGGCGGAATTATTCATCAAATCAGCTCGATCACAGTGATTTCGGGCAAGATCCCCACCCGTCCCGGATAGCCAATAAAGCCAAAACCGCGGTTAACATAAAGCTGTTGTTGTCCTTCTATGTAGTGTCCGGCCCATTGCTTATAAACATATTGCACCGGGCTCCATTTGAATCCTGGTATTTCGACCCCAAACTGGAAACCGTGGGTATGACCTGAGAGCATAAGGTCAATGTCCGGGTATTTCTTTCTTACCTCCGAGTCCCAGTGGGATGGGTCATGGCTCATCAGGATCTTAAAATGCGACTGGTCAAGCCCGCTATAGGCTTTTGCAAGATCTCCATAGCTTCTGAAGCTCTTCCCGCTGATGTTTTGCACGCCCAACAAAGAAATACTTTCTCCATTCCGCTCCAGTCGTGTATTCTCATCCAGCATCAATCGCCAGCCAAGATCGGCATGGACTTTTTTCAGACGCTCGAGGTTAGCATGCTTTTCTTCCGGCGATTCCCATTGCGTATAATCGCCGTAGTCATGGTTTCCCAAAATGGAATAGACCCCCATGGGCGCTTTCAATTCGTTGAAGATGTCCATGAAATCATCCATTTCATGGCTGCGGTCATTGACCAGGTCACCAGTAAACAATATGAGGTCCGGCTTTTCATCGAGGATCTTATCCACGCCTCTCCTTACAGCAAGCTTATCAGTAAAACTCCCGGAGTGAATATCAGAAATATGAACAACTTTCAATCCTTTAAAAGCAGCCGGCAATCTTTCAAAAAGTAATCTTTGCCGCCGAAGCTGGTAGTTGTATTTGTTGCCGAATCCATAAACCAATGAACCAAATAATCCCCCGCCCATTAACAGGCCGGTCCAGGTAAGAAACAGCGACCGCGAAATTTTTTCACCTGCCTGATAGGCTCCTCCTTCGGTATTTGCCCGACCGGACTCCTTCGGAGAAACAACTACTTTGCCAGCCAGCCATTGTACACCACGGCGAATATCATCAATAAGAAAAACAGCCGAAGCCAACATTTTGGCAAAAAACAAACCCGCAATGCAGGCAAAAATGGTGTTTCGAAAAAACTTGTTCTCAAAATTAAAATAGGGTAATAAAACCAGCACTACAACAGCACCCACAGAAATTGTCCAATAACTAATGTAAACGATCAACTTTGTTTTTGAACTTGCACTTTGTGTGATAGTCTTTAATGCCTGGAAAAAATAAAGATCAAGCAACACCATAAATGCTATCAATACCCACCAGAAAACCGAGTTTCTCATAGTTCTCAAAATTAGTATAAATACAGAAGGTGCGGCCCCCTGTCCCCCGAAGGGGGAACTTAGAATGAAACGACTGTATTGTGTGGAATAGAACTAAAGATAAAGTGGAAGTATGAAAAGTCTGGTTTTCAAATGTACGACCCCTCCATTCCTTAAGTTCAACCACAAAACTTACATTTGCCGGGCTTGTTCGAGGTTTGTCCGAAGGACTCCTACAGAGAGGTTTGAGGTTCGAGGTTCTTTAAGATAGTTTCCGATCGATCAAAATCAACCTAACATCAAACTTCAAACCTCGAACCTCAATCCAATAATATATGACACTTACTTACTACGGCCATTCTTGTTTCATGGTGGAAACCTTGGGAAAAAAGATCTTGTTCGATCCGTTTATAACCTACAATGACCTGGCGAAAGGCGTTAAAGTCCATTTGCTCAAACCCGATTTTATTCTTGTGTCACATGGCCATAGTGATCATATTGCAGACTGTATTGCCATTGCTCAAAACTCCGGCGCCAGGGTTGTTTGCAATTGGGAAATTCATGAATGGTTAAATCATCGCGGCATTAAAAACACACACCCGATGAATACCGGAGGCAAATGGAATTTTGGTGAGTTTACCGTTAAATGTACCGTGGCTCAACATTCCAGTGGCCTGCCCGATGGAAGTTATGGTGGCAATCCCCTGGGTTTTGTCGTGACCAGCAATGAAGGAAGCTTTTATTATAGCGGCGATACGTCCCTTACGACCGATATGTCGTTGATCCCAAAATGGGCAAAACTAAATTTTGCCGTTTTGCCGATCGGAGACAATTTTACCATGGACGCTACTGATGCTGCGGAATGTGCCGGCATGATCGATTGCAGGACAATTGTAGGGGTGCATTATGACACATTTGGTTTTATTAAGATCGATCATGAAAAAGCTAAAAAAACTTTTGCAGATAAAGGCGTGGAGTTATTATTGGTAAAAATCGGAGAAACAATTACAATTTAAAAAATTACCTCCTCTTAGGGGAGG
>DASVAM010000483.1:0-8088 GCA_036376375.1 Chitinophagaceae bacterium | reverse complement strand
TGCTCTCGAATCACCGATATGTGTGTTATGTTCCCACACAATTGCTTTTGCATTTTTTCCATGGAATTTTAACAATCGATCAAGTGTGTCTGTCATGTGCCTGGCCCGTACATTCCAGCTATGTGGTCCGCCCTGCACCATGGCTCTGTAATATTTCTCGGCATTCACAACAACAAGGGCGTTTTGCTCTGCATTGAAGACATTTTCATGATCAGAATCGTAAGTGGGCATTTTCTGTCTTACTTCTCTCAACAGGTCTATTACTTCATTCTGGCATAACTCGGGCACAAGCATCGAAGCTCTCGCATAGGATTGCCCTTCCTCTTTTCGGTACGGTTCAAAGCACTGGTAGGCTTCTTCAGCAACCTTTAACGCAGCGATATCGGTTTTCTGCAAATACTGCATTATGCTCTCCATGCTTTCCCACAGACTATAAACATCTAATCCGTAAAAACCAACTTTCTTATTAAGGGGTAACCCTGTGTTGTGTTGTTGCAGCCAGTCGGCAAATGCTACAATTTCCCAATTAGCCCACATCCATGTAGGCCATCGTTTAAAGTTTTGTAAAACATTGAAGGCAGTTTTCTGAGCCGGGTTATAGCCCTTAATAAACCGGTTCAATCTGTAACAGTCGGGCCAATCGCCCTCAACAGCGATAAAGTTGAATCCCCTTTCCTCAATTAAACGTTTTGAAATGGATGCACGCCAAGTATAATATTCATGAGTGCCATGGCTGGCTTCCCCAAGCATCACAATTCTTGCATCACCAATTCTATCAAACAATGGGTCGAGATCGGCTTTACTTCCTAACGGGTATGACCATTGTTGGATGGCATTTAATGCCTCCGTTTCATTAACCGTTGCCGTTTTTATAAAATAACGTCTCATTAAAACCGATTTGCTTTTTATCTGCAATCAAATCAGTTGCATCTATCAAAGCAATTACATTTTATGAACTTTTCCATTGAGGATCATCAATATTTCGTTTGATATCTGTCATTGGTATACAGTATGATAACATCGAGCTTTGTCCAGGCTAAAATTTCTATTTTATGAAAGAATACAACAAACCTATTGCCACACTTCGCGAATTGCTGGATTATAACGCACAAAAATTTACAGCGGCCGAAATAGAACTCAGAAATAACCTGCCAGGATGGATTGACCAGGTTTCGTCACAAAAATTAAAGTCCGCATTGGAACTCTATTATAAGCTGGTACAAGAGCATGTTCACAAATTTGAAAAGTTCTTTGAGGCCGAAAACATCAATTCACTCAGCACCACAAATAAGATTATGCTGGCTCTTATTGCTGAAACGGAGGAAAAGCTTACGAGGTGCGCCAATCAGGATGTGAAGGATGCATGTGTACTTGCCTGCATACAGGAGATTAACCATTTTAAGATAAGCCTGTACGGTACGGCGGCCGCCTTTGCCAGGGAATTAGAAATGGAAGAATTTGCCCGGCGTTTCCACGAAGCGGAAGCGGATGAAAAAGAAATAGACCAAAAGTTGAACGAATTAGCAAAGCGTGGAATCAACAGCGATGCCGAAGTGCCCATTATACTTTCAATGTGACTGATATGGATTTCAGATTTCATAATGAACTTACGGTCCCGTTTGGGAATATTGGATTGAAAGGAGAGCTGATAATCCCTTCAAAAGCTGAAGCCGTTGTTATCTTTTCTCATGGGAGCGGAAGCAGTCGTTTCAGCCCGCGTAACCGAATGGTGGCAGAGTTCTTACATCAAAATAACATCGGCACTTTTTTGTTTGACCTATTAACAGAAAGAGAAGATCAGCAATATACAAATCGGTTCGATATCGAATTATTGACCGGGCGTTTGATCGCAGCCACCACCTGGTTGGAGGAACGAGAGGCAATGAAAGGGTGTAAGATCGGTTTTTTTGGAGCAAGCACCGGCGCTGCATCAGCCTTAAGAGCTTCCTCCATTTTACCACAAATCAATGCCGTAGTATCAAGAGGTGGCCGCCCGGACCTTGCAATGGACTTTTTGCATAGAGTAAAAGCTCCAACATTACTCATCGTTGGAAGTCTTGACCACGACGTTTTGTTATTAAATCGTACAGCGTATTTTCAACTGGAGTGTGAAAAGGAATTCAAGATAGTAAAAGGTGCCTCGCATTTGTTTGAAGAACCGGGTGCTATGCAAAAAGTTTGTGAACATGCTGCGGATTGGTTTCAAAAATATTTAGAACCCGTAAAAATCACAAACTAATGCTGGGAAATCTCAATTATACCCAAATTAAGAATGTGCTTTCGAGCCAGGCAATAGGACGGCTTGCCTGTTCTGATGGGAAGCAACCCTATATAATTCCTGTCACCTACGCTTATGATGGAAAACATATTTATGGCCAGGTAACGGAAGGCACGAAGCTTAAACTGCTTCGAAAGAATCCAAGGGTTTGTTTTGAAGTAGATGTGATCATCAATATGGCTAACTGGCAAACGGTGCTGGTGTATGGAATATTTGAAGAATTGAAAAATTCGGAGGCAAGGAAAGCAAGAGAATTTCTTTTTGATCGGGTATTTCCATTAATGACAAGCAGCACCATTCATTCATTCGGCCATGAAGAGAAAGGCAAAGTCGATGATAGCAGAAGAATCAAACCTGTTATGTACCGGATAAAAATTTCCCAACTAACCGGACGATTTGAAAAACAATAAAACCGATTTATGTTTCGCGATAGAACAGAAGCCGGGTTATTGCTCGCTGAGCAATTGAAAAGGTTCAAAAATGATCCGGGAGTCGTATTAGCAGTACCAAGAGGTGGAGTCCCGGTCGCTTATTTTGTTGCAAAGGAATTAGGGTTCCCCATAGAAATTATTCTGACAAAAAAAATTGGCCATCCGGCAAACAAAGAGTATGCGATCGGCGCTGCCAGTCTTACCGATCATTTCATCATCCCTCATGAAAACGTAACGAATGAATACATTCAGCGGGAACTGGTACTGATACGAAGAAATCTTAGAGAGATGTATAAAAAATTTATGGGGGATAAAGATCCTGAATCTCTCGAAGGAAAAACCGTAATAGTGGTTGATGATGGAGTCGCAACAGGCAATACGCTCCTTGGTACGATCCGGGTCTTACAGAAAAGCAAACCCTCTAAGATCATTATTGCAGTACCTGTTGCCTCTGAACGCGCATTTGAAAAATTGTCAGGAGAAGTGGATGAGGTGATTGCTTTGTTAGTGCCGCAGGAATTTTATGGTGTGGGAGCGTTTTACGAAGACTTCAGCAATGTTGAGGACGAAGAGGTCTTATTTTATCTCGATAAGTTGAGAAATTTAAGAAAGGCTGGTTAGGAGATAATGTGAATAAGAATCTATAAGTAATAAAACATTATTTATGGCAAAGCTTATTGACTATAACCCGGATGCCGGCTAAATTAACGGGTGCGGTCGCCATCGTCTATGTTGGTGCCTCGTCCGAAATTGAACTAAAAATAAAAGGAACTCCTGCCTAAACAGGAGTTCCTTGTTAATTATTCAAACGAAGAATAAAAATTCTCTATATCTCTCTTCAGTGCCGAATATACTACACCGTATTCACCATGCCCTTCTTTTAGATCTTTCACGTCCTTTAGAATCTTTTCCAGCCATAAATGCAAAGCATCATGTGCCGGACCTTTCATACTGCACTGACCGATCAGTGTGTCAAGCCGGCTTTGAATCTCATCTGAAAGTTGCCTTCTTTTATCAACGCTTTGATAAATGCTGTCATTCGCGATCTGGGCCAATACCGCCACATTTGACTTTGTTACTTCATCAGCCTTCCATTTTTTACCATCGTTCAACGGTAGCGCCATGCCGGAATTTTGCTGGTCATGTGCGGTTTTGTCATGCTCGGGCCCTGCCGATTGTTGGCTGTTGCAGCCTGCGCTGATGATTAGCATCAATATTAATATCTGTTTCATTTTGGGCAGTTTAAATTACTAATCACCATTCTGTTCATGGTCAACATTGCCTTCATTGTCACCCGACTCATTACCGTTTTGCAGGGCCACTCCGTTCCTGATCTCACTATGCCTGATTTGACCACCCAGGTGTGCTGTCTGTATCATCAGTCCGCGGGATATCAGCGCCGTTAATAACACGAGGACTCTTGAAATCCTTGAGACAACGGCGAGTTTATTGAAGAACAAAGCAATTAGTGCCATACATCCTGCAACAGCGATAGAGATCATCGCAAACTTCGCTACTCCTTCATGTCGATGTATTATATCTTCAGAAACTCCTGCCAGATTTTCTACTGCTTCTTCGGTTCCCTCGCCTGTGAAAAATACAGGAATGGCAGCTATTCCGGCAAGCAGGATTATGATATAGGAAGTTCTTATAAGAACAATATTTTTCATTAGAAATGCTGTAATAAGCATTGCTAATCCAATGAGAGATAATATTACAGGCACATGCGTTAACGCTAAGTGCAGTTGAACACTGTTCATAAATATGTTTTTTAAGTTTAATAAAAAGATAAGTCCCCGGGAAAAAAGTCACTGAAGGTTATGCTCTGGGTGGATGAAAAATTCCCGACAAATGGTGTTGCGGTACAAATAGCTCAAAATAAGAAATATTTCTTTCAGCATACAATGCCGTCATTGCAGAAGGCCTTACGGCTTCTGGTACTATTGCGTATCCAATACTATAACATGTCATGGTTTTAAAAGGCAACTGTTCATCCTCCGGCCAATCCGCGTCATTATGTTCCTTTGTGTAATGGTCTTTTAAGAAATCACTAAGGGAGACACCATCTTGTCTTTGGTGTTTGCGAAAATGCTCAATAAGCAACGGGATCTTAAATAACTGCCCGATCGGTGTTTGTATTGACACCAGGAGGAACAAGAATGATATGAGTACGGCACTCTTCATTGAGTATAAATTTAGTTTCTTTATGACTATTGCGTCCTGATTTTGGTCATTCCATGCATAATGTTTTGCAAAATTTCTTTTTAGATGAGCTTTAAATGTTCTGCGCATTCTTTTCGATCAGTTTGCCTGCAAAGGATGGGCTTATTAAAAGCTCCATTTTACTCTTAAGAATCCTGCATGAGCAACTCCCCGGAATTTTTTGTTCAATTCCAGGAAAAAGGATTGCCACACAAAATCAAGATCAAAATGAGGGGAAAGATTATAATTAAAGCTGGGAAAGAATATCAGCATATTAATTCCCGGAGAATAGACGATCGCCAGGTTACCGCTGAAAAGGGAATTGAATTGCTTTGAAGTGCTCGTGAGAAAATTCCATTTTGCAGGCATTAAATTATCAGGTGAAATTTTGAATTTGATATCCGTCCAACCTGATACGGGAGCGTTCAATCCCTGTTCATTATATAAGAGCGCCAGGTTGATATACCAACCATTCTGAAAGATGTAATCTCCTTCCATCGTCGCGTTAAGAGAGTTGAGCGAATCAATTTTGTTAATATAGAACTGGACTTCGCCTTTATATCCAAATTCTGAAATATTACCTGCCCAGCCAAATCCCCCTGTAAAACTGTTGTGATAAAAGCCTGATATAAACTGAAGATCATAGCCGCTTTTATTGAAAAAGTATTTTGCTCCCATAATTGCCTCGCCATTTCCGGCGGCCGATATGGTGGCTTCTATATTTGACATGTCATTGATCATATATTGCGCTTTTACTGCATCGCATCCCGGTCTCTCTTCGTAATCGAAATCCAGGAAATTATATGAATTAAAAATATCATTCGGATTCCAAACACTTGTCATTCCCCAATTCACACGATGTCTCCCCGCACGGAAATTCCATTTTGAGCTTCTGTAATCCATCCAAAGACGATCAACATTTGAATAAAAGACTTTATTCCCATGACTATACCAATTCGCCGAAAGATCTGCTTTCTCATTTTCACCCTGCAAATTTTGATTATCCCGCACAATGGTCCTGGCGTCACTTCCCCAATAGAACCGGTTTCTTATCTCAATTGCCCCGGTAACTTTTTGAGATGGCTTCCATTTGAAATTTATCCTGTTATGAATAAGATTTGTATAATCCGCATTCCTGAAATCATTTGTAAACACGACGGATTGCATATCTTTTATGTATCCATTCAACTCATATTTTCTCCGTGTACTGCTGTCCTGGCCGCTGCAGAACATATAGAAGACGGAAAGAATCAATATTAATATCGGCTTTTTCATGGTCCCGTTGTACCCGCATACGCATTTGGTTTTTTGATATCAACAACGTCTGTGTCGGAAGAAATCTTACCATCTACCAATGTGATCACCCGTCTTGCTCTTTCGATCACCCGCTGATCATGTGTTGAAAAAAGAAATGTAATATTTTCTTCTCGATTTAGCCTGGCCATAATATCTAAAAGATTGAATGCCGAAGCAGAATCGAGGTTTGCTGTCGGTTCATCTGCTAAAACAAACTGGGGTTTAGATGCCAGGGCCCTTGCAACAGCAACACGTTGTTGTTGACCACCTGATAGTTCCGCCGGTCTCGAATTTATTTTTTCTTCCATTCCGATTTCCCGGAACAGCTGGAGTATTCGTTTTTCCCTTTCTTTTTTACGGTATCCCTGTAATAACATGATGAATTCTGCATTTTCTTTTGCGGTCAGCACCGGGATAAGATTGAATGATTGAAAAACAAATCCGATATTCTTCAGTCGAAAATCTATAAGCTGGCCCGGTGATAATTGTGTTATATCAATTCCGTTGATCATAACGCTTCCACTGTCGGGTTTATCCAGCCCGCCGATCAGATTTAACAATGTTGTTTTTCCTGATCCGGAGGGACCGATCAATGCGGCGAATTCTCCTTTTTGCAGATGTAAGTGCAGGTTGTTCACGGCATACACAGGGATCGTCTCCGGGTTATAGACTTTTGAGACATTATGGGCATCAATTACTGTGTTGTTCATAATCTTAATTTATCTCCTTAATGCTTCTACAGGTTTCAATCGCAGTGCTTTCATAGCAGGGAATAAACAGGATAAAATGGCGGTGCCAATCACCAATAGTATTATCATAAATAATTTTTCTGATGGGAATGAAGGATAGATCACCGTGTTGAATCCGAAACTCGACATCATTTCTTCCCCCATTCCTGAAAGATCAAGTCCATTCCTGTTATAATAATTTGTCAGGATCATTCCGGCGATTATTCCAAATGGCGTTCCTGCCATCGTTAAAAAAATTGTCTCCATCAAAACCAGCAAAAAAACGCGGACACGATTTGTCCCCAATGCTACCATCATGCCGATCTCCTTTGTCCGTTCGAGGATCGCCATCAGCATGGTGTTAATGATCCCGAATGCCAGCGCAAAAAGAATAATGACCATGATGATATATGAATATTCATCTACGGTTTTTACCATCAGATTTGTTTCCGGAGAAATTTCTTTCCATGATTCAACAAGATAGCCGGGGAACATCTTTGCCAGTTGCAGGCTGACCGCTTCAAGATCCGCATCATTCTTTAATAGAACAGCAAGCTCATGAAATGAATTACCCGTTTGCAACAGTTCATTCAATGTTCTCATGTTTACATAAACATTCAATTCGTCAAGCGGTGCATTTTCCGATTGGTAAATTCCGGAAACCCTGAATGCGGAGGAGACAATAGTGGCCGAAGTATCCGTAAAAGTTAACACCAGTTTTGAACCTAATGACAGTTTCATTTTAATCGCCAGCTTTTTACCAATAAGTATTTCATTTTTTTTTCCCTCGTGAAACCCTTCGCCTTCAATGATCTTTTTTTTCAATTGTGATATGGCGTATTCCATCTCCGGTTCGATCCCGTTGATCTGTACCCCGGCACTTCCCGTTGTTGTGGCAAGCATCCCTTGTGTAATTGTTCGCGACACAGCAAGTTTTACATTCTTTAGTGACCGTATGATCCGAATAACACTATCCGCACCAGGCAGCGTGTAAGCAGGGTCAAAATCCTGTTTGAATTCTTTATGATGGATCTGCAGGTGTGAAATTTCTGCGTCTATTACCGTCCTGATACGACTGTCCATCATTCCTTTGTACAAGGCTAAAACAGAAATCCCTGCGACTAATCCAATAGCAATGGAAAGCATGATAACG
>DASVAM010000479.1:0-5783 GCA_036376375.1 Chitinophagaceae bacterium | reverse complement strand
GGTTATCGACTATGTAAAACCGGAAATGAGTGTAGCGAAAGAAGAGATATTTGGCCCGGTCATTTCTATTATGCGGACAAATACAGTTGATGAAGCATTAGCAATAGAAAATGCAAATCCTTATGGCAATGCGGCAAGTGTCTTTACGCAGAATGGCGGGTTGGCCAGGTATATCATCGATCATGCAAGTGCCGGAATGATCGGCGTAAATGTGGGTGTGCCGGTACCTCGTGAGCCCTTTTCGTTTGGTGGATGGAATGAAAGCAAGTTCGGTGTTGGTGATATAACTGGTAAGAGTTCAATTGAATTTTGGACAAAGCTGAAGAAAAGTACAGTGAAATGGAATCCGGAGGCGGGAGTGAACTGGATGAGTTAGATTCCCTACCCCCCTAAAGGGGGAACTTGGATCAATCGTTATTTCTATGTTTGTAATTATTCTAATGATGAAATGGAAGATATGCTGTTTGGCCTTTATACTGAAGCACCGCTCCCTCTCTAACGGAGAGGGAGATGAAGGGAGAGGCCGGAATCCGGAGGCGGGAGTGAACTGGATGAGTTGATCCCAGCCCCCTGTCCCCCGAAGGGGGAACTTAGATCGATTGTTCTTTAGTTGTTTGAAATTATTCTAATGATGAAGTGGGAGATATGATGGTTGGTTTTGTGCGAAAGCACCGCTCCCTCTCTTTTGGAGAGGGGCATGGTCCGAAGGACTCCTTCGGAGAGGGAGAGGCCGGAATCCGGAGGCCGGAGTAAACTGGATGAGTTAGACCCCCTGTCCCCCCTGAAGGGGAGACTTAGTTTGAAATTTCATTGATTGACCTGGAAACTAGAAATCAAAGGTCACAATTTGTGACCTTAAACAAAAGATAGATGAGAATCATCAAGAGCATACAAAACAGGATATATGAGATCAGGGGTGAGAGAGTATTGCTTGATTTTGATCTTGCGGCACTTTATGAAGTGTCCACTAAAGTTTTAAACCAGGCTGTCAAAAGAAATATTAAACGATTTGCCGAAGATTTCATGTTTAGACTAACTCCGAAAGAATGGCAAAAGATGTGGTCACAAATTGTGACCGGATCCGAAGACCAAACATCCATGCGGTCACAATTTGTGACCGCATCACAAAGCAAGAGGAATACGACAAATACCCCTTATGCTTTTACAGAACAAGGCATTGCCATGTTAAGTGGTATTCTTAATTCAGATAAAGCCATCGCAATGAATATTGCGATAATGAGGGCTTTTGTAGAAATCCGGAGAATTCTTATTCAAGAAACCGATATGCGAATACAAATAAAAGAAATAAGAGAACGACTTGGTGAACATGACACACAGTTGAATGCGATCTATGATGCAATGGAAAACCTATTAGATGAAAAAGCAGCGCAGAGAAAATTTGAAGAAAGAAGAAGAATTGGATTTAAAATGACTGAATAGACTTGATCAAGAACAAGAGCGCAACACAATCCCGTCTCAGGCGGGACTAAATAGAAATGCAAATGCTGGGAACAAAAAAATATTTTCATTCATTATTTTACGGATTACTTTCCGTGACGGTTACATATGGACAAAAACCGGTTGATGTAGCAGAGAGTTCGGTGAAAGTTGGGATAAAAGGAGAGGAAATGATTTATTACGGCTTTGCCGAAGGTGATCAACTCATTTTTAGTTTTGAAGAGGCAAGCGGAAAGGACATGAAAGAAGTTGAGATTGTGGAAATGCCTTCGTCGTCAAAATTTTTAGAGTTCAAAACAAGTAAGATCGAAAACAAAACAATTAATGTAGCAAGAACGGGTATCTATAAGTTCCGTTTTGCAAATTCAGCGATAGTCCCACGGGTTTGCAAATTCAGGATCCAGCGAATTCCTGCCAGCGCCGCGACACAGAACTTCAATTCAACGGTGTATTATGATGAATATAACGATACAACTTATACTAACGAAGTGGAAACGTTTATTGACAGATCCGACACCGTCATCAATAATTTCCAGGACAGGACAATAAAGGTTAATCCACTAACGGCCCCTGGCAGCAGCAAAGCGACTTTCAATTTTGTTTTGCCGGAGAATACTGTTTCATGGAGTTATTATGTATGTGCGGACAAAAACGGACAGCAGGTTTACCAGGATGCAAATAGATCCCTTGCTGAAAATCTGCCATCAAGAATTGAAAAATTTCCTAAGTATGGACCGTTAGCGGCCGTAGCGTTGAATACGCCCTCCTATCTTACAAAACTTGATACTGGCCAGCATATAAATTTCTGGATTGTAGAAGATGATAACGCGGAACTCTTTAAAAATGGTGAACAATTTCGGTTTATTAAAAAAGGAAAAGGGGTCAACGAATTTGGGCAGATGGAACCCGGGGAAAGGTCTTTTGATTTTTGCCTGCATAATGATTCTAAAGAAAACCCGGTGACAGTTCTGGTGAAGATCACCGCAATTATAATAAATGAGAAATTCACATCAGAGCAGGTTCGTAAAATGCATGTAACCACAAAAAGGGGCATGCACTTAAAGAACTGATAATTCGGAACATAACATTTCAACGATAAATTATGGGACAAACAAAGCCAGTCCCGATAGCTATCGGGAGCGAGTCGCGGGAAATTATACAGGATAATTTGGATTACACAATATTTTCCTGGAGCAAACAAAAAGGAATTGCACCGATCGCTGTTAAATATGGCGAAGGAGTTTATTTATATGATTATGATGGCAAACGATATATTGATTTTTCATCAGGATTGATGAATGTAAATATTGGTCATGGTAATCAGCGTGTGACGGAAGCTGTAATGAGACAAATGCAGGAAGTAAGCTATGTGACGCCAGGTTGTGTGACAAAGGTTCGTGGTGAGTTGGGAAAAAAAGTGGCGGCTCTTGCACCAGAAGGATTAAACAAAACCTTGTTCACCATCGGAGGTGCAGAAGCGATCGATAATGCTATCAAGCTGGCAAGGATGTCTACGGGCCGGCACAAGATACTCGCACGTTACAGGGCCTATCATGGTGCCACCTATGGTGCTATGTCTGCGGGCGGTGACCCACGCAAGCTTGCTTCCGATGCGCAGCAAGCACCCAATTTTGTGCATTTTGAAATTCCAATTTTATATCGCTGGGACTATGGTGAAGAAAACTTGCTGAAAGATGCTGTTGGCAATTTAGAAAATGTGATCGCATTTGAGGGTCCCCAAAATATTGCAGCGATTCTGTTAGAAGGTGAATCTGGCTCTTCCGGTTGTTTAAAATACCCGGTTGGTTATTTGAAAAAAGTTCGTGAGATCTGCGATAAGCACGGAATCTTATTAATTGTTGATGAAGTAATGAGCGGTTGGGGAAGAACAGGCAAATGGTTTGGTGTTGAGAATCATGACGTGATACCGGATATGATCGCTACTGCAAAAGGAATTACATCAGGTTATTTGCCATTGGGCGCATTGATTGTTTCTGATAAAATTGCCGCACAGTTTGATGATAGAGTTCTTTTTCTTGGACTCACTTATTCTGCGCACCCTGTTTGTTGTGCTGCCGGATTAGAAGTATTGAAAATTTATGAAGATGAAGGTTTAATTGGGAATACGATTGCAATGGAAAAATATATGAATGCAAAAGTTGAAGGATTAAAGCTGAAGCATCCTTCAATCGGTGATTGGAGAAATACCGGCTTACTCGGTTGTATAGAAATCGTAAAAAACAGAAAGACAAAAGAACCAATTGCGCCATTTAACGCAAAGCCGGAAGAAATGGGAGTGATGAATAGAGTGGCAGCGAGAATAAAAGATCTCGGCATGTACACATTTGTGAGATGGAATTACATATTTGTGGCCCCGCCATTATGTATTAATAAAGAGCAAGTGGATGAGGGCCTGGCGATAATCAGTGATGCGATCTCGATAACAGATGAAGAAATAAGCTAAGAGGTTAAAGGAGAAAAAGAGTTAAAGAGAAAGAATTCCCGATTTGCTCTTTTTCTCCTTTTCTCTTTTATTCTCTTAGCCCAAAAAATAAATATGAAGTTCGATTCCGAAAAACAAGATCTGCAATCAACTCCATCTTCTCTTATCAATGAAGACCTTGCTCCCATTCCACCCGAAAAAAGAAAATGGGGAACATGGAACTATGCAGCCTTATGGATCAGCATGAGTCTTTGTATTCCTACTTACATGTTGGCAAGTTCGTTGATCGGTGGAGGAATGAATTGGTGGCAGGCCATCCTAACGATATTTCTTGGTAATACGATCGTATTAATTCCAATGATACTAAATGGTCATGCCGGTGCAAAATATGGAATACCTTTTCCTGTTTTTGCAAGAGCAAGTTTTGGAACCAAAGGAGCAAACATACCAGCGATACTTCGTGCCATCGTTGCTTGTGGCTGGTTTGGAATTCAAACATGGATCGGTGGTGCATCACTTTATAATATTATCAGAGCATGGAATCCCGGTATGGCGGAGATTGATCATAATTCTTTATTTCCGCAGGTAGTTCCAATGGTTTGTTTTTTTATTTTCTGGCTGTTAAACATGTTCGTCGTTTATCTTGGAGTTGAAAGTATTAGAAAGCTTCTGGTGTTTAAAGCGATCTTTCTTCCTGCTGCAGCTTTGGCATTGTTGTTTTGGGCCATTAATGCAGCAAACGGTTTAGGGCCGATATTAGAGCAGCCATCAAAATTGCAAGGACCTTCCTTCTGGAATTATTTTTTTCCTGCATTAACAGGCATGGTTGGCTTCTGGGCAACATTGTCATTGAACATTCCTGACTTTACCCGTTATGCAAAATCTCAGAAAGCTCAGATAAGAGGACAAGCAATTGGATTACCACCATCAATGACATTATTTGCATTTATTGGAGTGGTCGTTACATCAGCAACAGCGATCGTTTATGGAAATACGATTTGGGATCCGGTGCAATTGGCAGGAAGATTTGAAAACAGACTAATGGTAACTTTTGCAATGTTAGCTGTTGCGATTTCAACCTTAGCGACCAACATTGCAGCAAATATTGTTAGTCCTGCAAATGATTTTTCCAATCTGGCTCCAAAGAGAATCAACTTTAAAATGGGTGGTTTCATAACCGGTGTGATTGGAGTTTTGATCTTTCCCTGGAAATTGATTGCTGATCCTACAGGTTATATTTTTACATGGCTGATCGCTTATTCAAGTTTGCTTGGTCCGGTTGGTGGTATTATGATAGCTGATTATTATTTCATTCGAAAACAAAAATTGATCGTTGGCGATCTTTACAAACATGATGGCGAATATGGTTTTAGCAAAGGGTTTAATTCAAAGGCGATCATTGCGCTGCTGTGCGGCATATTGCCAAATGTGCCAGGCTTTTTAACCACTATTAAAGTTGTAGCTCCAGATACTTTTCCCGCCTGGATGAATGATCTGTACAACTATGCCTGGTTCGTCGGATTTTTCATAAGCGGGTTTGTTTATTGGTCATTAATGCAGAAATTTAAAGTACAGAGCTATGAGCTAAAAGTTGCACCGGAAACTCCCAACTGATAACTCATCACTGATAACTCATTTCTATGTCCCTGCTGATCAAAAATGGAAGAATCATTACTGCCGATGCAGATTATGTTGCTGATATCTTTATCGATGGAGAAGTTGTACATACTATCGGAAAGAATTTACCGGTCAATGCAGATGAGGTAATCGATGCAACAGGCAAATTGGTTTTTCCCGGAGGTATTGATCCCCATGTACATCTCGATATGCCCTTCATGGGAACATTTTCATCAGATAATTATGAGACCGGAACAAGAGCAGC
>DASVAM010000626.1:0-14217 GCA_036376375.1 Chitinophagaceae bacterium | reverse complement strand
GGAGAAAATGATCTTACCCGCTATAATGCCGATAATTATGCCCGCGACTCCAATGATGGCAAACAATATATTTTGATCCATGAATGTTTAGTTTGATTGATTTCACAATGCTTGTTTTTTAAAATTCCTGCCCGGTTCTCAAAAATGCTAATGGTCAGGTAATCAGCGAAGATACAAAACGGCGGGAAGTGATGAAATCAATGTTTAGATGTGTAAATCGTGACCGCTTAGGACTGTAATTGTCCATCCAGCATCTTTTCCAGCAAATTCAATTTATCTGTGACATTGTCTTTTTCTACGTCCGACGCGTGACTACTGTTCTGTTCGGTAGCATACCAAACCAGTGCCATTGCCACATAATCCTGCATGTCTTTTCCCGCAAACATGGTTTTGAATTCAAGGATCTTGTCATTAATGGTCTTTACTGTTTTGCGGACCACTTCTTCATCTTTCGCATCCAATTTAATCCGATAGCTACGGTCGGCGATGGTGATGGTGGCAGGTATGAGGTGTTCGGACATGAGTAATGAGTTATGAGTTATCAGTGATGAGTAAAGATTACTCACTTAATAATGCGATACAGCGATCAATTTCCTTAATGTAAGAATTGATACGTTTTTCAAATTCTTTCTTATCCCCTTCCTCCCAATCCCCGGATGTGATCTTTAGCACATCCACCTGTTGTTTCAAATCCTCAATGGTTTGCTGGTTGGTAAAAGATTGGGCCCTGTTTTTATCCAGTTCTTCTTTCAGACGCAGATTTTCCTTTTGCAGCGCAGCATAATCTTTGAGCAACTGTTGCAGTTTATCCTGTATTCTTTTAAGTTGAATTTCCAGATCGGGCATAACTCTAAGTTATTTAAATATTCAATGCTCAATGTTCAATATTCAATTCTCAAGTCGTTGAACATTGAGCATTGATCGTTGATCATTGCACATTTATTTTCTTATTTCAGCATTAAGGTCTTTTTCAAGCGTCGTCATTATTTTATTCATCCATCCGTCAATCTCTTTGTCGGTCAGCGTTTTTTCCTGGTCAAGGAAAGTAAAGCTGACAGCGATCGATTTTTTATCAGCACCCAGCTTTTCGCTCTCGAATATATCAAAGAGTTTAACCTCCTGCAATTTGTCCAGCTTTATTTTATTCACCGATTTCTCCACTTCTTCATAGGCCAATGATCGTTGAACGACCATCGAGATATCTCTCATCATCGGTGGGAACCTTGATAATTCTTTAATTGAAAGCGTTTGTTTGGTAGTTAGTTTGAGCACCGCTTCCCAATTCAGAGCGGCAAAAAACACGGGTTGTTTAATACCAAACTGCGATAATATTTTTTGATTGACTTCCCCGGCGCCGGCAACCAATTCATCTTTTGCTTTAAAAATAATATGATCTTGCAATTTAGGAACCGGTAGTGTTTCAATTACGTCAGGAGTCAGCCCAAGCAATTGCAAAACTGAGGAAACAATTCCCTTTATATAAAAGAAATCTGAGGAAATAGCTTTTCCTTTCCAGCTTTGATCGGTTACAGTTCCGCTGATCACCATACATACCTGCTCCATTTCATGATACTTGCCCGGTCCGCTGGTGAAATATCCTTTGCCAAACTCAAAAAGTCTCAGGTTATTATTTTTATGGTTCAGATTATGGGCAACAACCTCAAGACTTGTTTCCAGTAATGAAGGACGAAGAATATTCAGCTCGGTGCTGAGGCTATTCATCATCTTTACCATCGGTTGTCTTTCGTCTTCTGTAAAATAAGAAGCATTCGTTATGGAGTTGGTCATCATTTCATGAAAACCGAGGCCCACGAGATAATTAGCCACCTTTTCTTTCAATGTCTGGCGAAGATAATTTTCTTCAACTGAGGGCGTAATTGTGATGGCTGTAGGAATCTCAATATTGTCCAGGCCATCAATACGCAGGATCTCCTCCACAATATCAGCCGGTAATGAAACATCGGGTTTGCTAAAGGGAGCGGCGACACGAAGTTCATCAATACCATCTTTTACAATTTCAAATCCAAGACTGGTCAATATATTTTTAACGCTATCCGGATGATAATTTTTACCACTCAGTTTTTTCAGGTAATGATATTTGAGCGAAACCTGGGTTTTGTTTGCCGGATCGGGGTATACATCAACAATATCAGAGGCAATTTGTCCGCCGCTAAGTTCTTTGATGATGGAAGCAGCACGTTTCAACACGGTAACTGTGTTTGAAATATCGATATTCTTTTCAAAACGCGTAGCAGCATCAGTTCTCAACCCATGACGAAAACTTGTTTTGCGAATATCAACAGGGTTGAACCAGGCACTTTCTAAAAAAATGTTCTTTGTTGTATCGGTAACTCCGGAATGCAAGCCACCAAAAACACCTGCAATACAAATGCCACCGTCGGCATCACAGATCATCAGATCTTCCTTGCTTAATTTTCTTTCCTTTTCATCCAGTGTGACAAACTTTGTTCCCTCCGGCAAATTCTTTACTACTATTTTTTTGTCACTAATCTGATCGGCATCAAATGCATGAAGCGGCTGCCCCGTTTCATGCTGAATAAAATTGGTGATATCAACAATGTTATTGATGGGCCGGACTCCAATCGCTTTTAATTTCTTTTGGAGCCAAACGGGTGATTCTTTGATGGTCACACCAGCAATGCTCACGCCGCTGTATCGCTGACAGGATTTTGTGTTTTCAATGGAGACGGAAATTGGCAATGATCTGTTCTCAACCTTAAAACCGTTGCTGCCTGGCAGCTTTGGCTTTAGATCCTTTTTATCGTGATGATTAAGATAGGCGCAAACATCTTTTGCAACTCCCCAATGACTCATTGCGTCCATCCGGTTGGGTGTAATGCCAAGTTCATAGATCCAGTCTTCGTACGGCTGAAAATATTCTGCAGCGTCCAGCCCCACTTTTGCATCTTCTTTCAGTACCATTATTCCGGCATGCGATGTTCCCAGTCCAACTTCATCCTCGGCGCAGATCATTCCGTAGCTTTCCACGTTCCTGATCTTTGCCACTTTCATCGTTAGTGGCGCATTGTTTACCGGATAAATCGTTGTTCCCACTTTTGCCACCACGACTTTTTGACCGGCTTCCACATTTGGCGCGCCGCAAACAATTTGTAATGGCTCCCCATTTCCCACACTCACTGTTGTAAGTGTGAGTTTATCTGCATGAGGATGTTTTTCGGTTGAAAGCACTTCCCCGATCACAAGACCTTTTAAGCCGCCTTTGATTTCTTCATATTTTTCAAACCTTTCCACTTCCAAACCGATAGAAGTAAGAATGCGGGCCAGTCTTTCGGGGTCCACTGCTACCGGCAGGTATTCACTTAACCATTTGTAGGAGATCGTCATGTTCGCTTGCTTCTTTTATTAGCTGCGAAGATAAGGAATGGGGGCAAGCAGGAGATGACGATGGATCTGGTTGTTGGCGGCTGACCTATTTTCTTGAAAATTTAAAAAAAGGAATTTATCTTACTCTTAATTCCCGGATCACTCTTTCCCTGGTTAGTAGCAAAAGATCAAATCAGTTTTATGTGAATCAATTCAATTTTAGAATTGAATTAAATCGATATATAATGAACCATGCTAAACCCGCATCTGCAGACCCGTTCACTTTATTAAAACCGGTGAGATTTTTATTGATTCCATTAAACAGCGAATGCAGCCAACTTACAGAAATGTTTATGTAGTTGAACCCTGTAATCCATGAAAATAACCAGGACGATAATATGGATCGGATTTCTTGTTATCATGTTACTGTTTTTTTGGTATGGGCGTTTCTTCAAACAAGCTCATGTACCGGGAATAGTTGAGTTCGAATTTGCCAATGCTGTCAATGGAAACATATTATTACTTTCATGGGAAGATGCAGGGCTTCTGTCCCTGGCAAAAAAATTGATATGGATTGATTTTCTATATATATTTTTTTATGTGGCGGTTATAATTACAGTTTCAGGCAGACAAGTAAGAAACGAGTCATCAGTTACTTTAAATGCGCTGCTGCGGGCGAATTTCTTCGTTGCCATCCTTGCCGGGCTGCTGGATGTGACGGAGAATATTTTGCTTTTATACAATATTTATCATTTCAACAAATCTTATTTAAGCACCTGTTGGATCGCAGGGTGGAAATTCATTCTTGTTGGGTGGATAATTCTTGTTTGGTTGATCTCATTTTTAAAATCGAAGATTTGGTGAAACTTTATTGTTGAGGTTGTTGAAATTATAAAGGAATAAATATAAATGAGATAAAAGTTTTCATTTATTTTTCTTCTTTAAGTTAGTTTTCCTAACACATGTTTGATATGTCAAATTTTTTTACAGATAAGTGGATATTTTTTATATGCACCGTAAATAATTTTTTATAAATTACAGTTGGTGATATAATAACCGGTGTGGAAAAACTTGTGCAGTATTAGTAGAGAAAGAAAAAATTTTTATGTCTGCATTTGGTTATATATTCGCCGCCTGACTGAGGGATAACGTTTCGAACCGAACCAACTAATTCAAGTGAAATAAGGCTGGAAATCTAACCCAAAAGTCATTGGTGTGAAATCAATGGTTTAAATTTTTATCGCCCTGATTCAACGATGGAACTTACTAACCTCAACAAGGACCGCAAGCAAAGAAGAAAGACTTCCACAGATCTCAGCAGTTTAGTTTACGGAAAAATACCACCACAGGCAAAAGACCTTGAAGAAGCCGTGTTAGGTGCAATCATGCTGGAAAAAAATGCATTTGATATTGTCGTCGAGATCTTAAAGCCTGAATGTTTTTATGTAGATGCACATCAGCGTATCTACCGTGCCATGCAGGGTCTTGCACAAAAGAACAAACCGATCGATATACTGACGGTTGCGGAAGAATTAAAGACCCGTGAAGAGCTGGAAATGGTGGGCGGGCCGTATTATGTTACGAAACTTACTAATGCAGTCGTTTCATCAGCGCATATTGAAACGCATTCAAGGATCATTCTTCAAAAATTCATTCAACGGGAACTTATACGGGTAAGTGGCGAGATCATCGGTGATGCTTACGAAGATTCAACAGATGTTTTTGATTTGTTAGATGATGCGGAAAGCAAGTTGTTCGAGATCACAAGCAATCACCTTCGTAAAAACTTTGATACCATCGATTCAGTTTTGGTAAAGACGATTCAGCGCATCGAAGATCTTCGGCATAAAAATGAAGATGTTTCCGGTGTACCCAGTGGCTTTGCATCATTAGATAGAATTACTTATGGCTGGCAAAATACCGACCTGATCATTCTTGCTGCAAGACCTTCCGTTGGTAAGACTGCCTTTGCATTGAACCTGGCAAGAAATGCAGCACTGCATGCAAGCAAACCAACACCGATCGCTTTCTTTTCGTTAGAGATGAGTGCAGGTCAATTAGTACAAAGGATCCTGGCTGCAGAAAGTGAAATATGGCTGGAGAAAATTGCCCGCGGTAAATTGGAAGAGCATGAAATGAAACAATTGTATGCCCGCGGTATTCAACGTTTGGCAAAAGCGCCAATATTTATTGATGATACTCCCGCTTTGAACATTTTTGAATTACGGGCAAAATGCCGTCGTTTAAAAAATAAACATAATATCGGGTTGGTACTGATCGATTACCTGCAACTGATGAGTGGAACAAGTGATAACCGCAATTCGAATCGTGAGCAGGAAATCAGTAATATCTCAAGAAACCTGAAAGCATTGGCGAAGGAATTGAATATTCCGATTGTTGCCCTTTCACAGTTAAGTCGTGAAGTAGAAAAAAGAAAGGAAGGAGCAAAGATCCCACAGCTAAGTGACCTTCGTGAGTCAGGAGCGATCGAACAGGATGCAGATATGGTGATGTTCCTTTATCGCCCGGAGTATTATGACATCACTGCCAATGAAATGGGGGAGAGCAATAAGGGTGAAACCCACGTGAGGATAGCAAAGCATAGAAATGGTGCATTGGATACTGTGAAATTGAAGGCGCTTTTACACATACAAAAATTCGTGGAAGATGATGGAAGCGGTATGGCAGGCCTTGGTCTGCCGGCCGGAAGCTGGAAACCCGTGCCCGATGATGCTGCAGGTGGAGACGCGAAGCTGTTTATTCAGACGGGAAGTAAGATGAATGACCTGCCGTTTAGTGAGGATGAAGAAACGCCATTCTAGATTTCAGATTTCAGATTTTAGATTTTAGATTTATGTCCCGCATCCTTTGCGGGACATTTTTATTTATGCAGCTTCCATTTTTTTATATCGAAGAATTCAATCCATCACAAAAAGAAATTGTATTAGATGAAGATACATCCCGCCATGTGGTACAAGTGTTAAGGATGAAGGAAGCAGAGAAGTTGAATCTTACTGATGGGAACGGGAATTTAATTACTGCTGAAATTACGGTGCCACATAAAACACATTGCACAATCCATGTAATCGACTCACGATTCACGACTCACGATTCACGTAAAATAACGATTGCAATTTCACTGCTAAAAAACACCAGCCGTTTTGAATGGTTTTTGGAAAAAGCTACGGAGATCGGCGTAAGTGAAATAATTCCATTGATCTGCGAACGAACAGAGAAACAGAAGTTCCGTCATGACCGAATGAAAGGAATTTGTGTTAGTGCAATTTTGCAATCTCAACAAACATGGTTGCCGGAGTTAACAGAACCTGTTAGGTATATAGAGTACATAAAGTCTATAAAAGAAGATAGTTATCTGCAAAAATTGATCGCTTATTGCGAGGAGGGAAATAAGCAGGAACTTGGCCATTTACCCATTGGCAAATTTGCAAATTGGCAAATTCTCATCGGTCCGGAAGGGGATTTTACTAAAACCGAAATTGAACTTGCTTTACAAAGAAATTTCGTACCTGTAAGTTTAGGCCAAACCAGGTTAAGAACAGAAACTGCCGGAATAGTGGCGGCCACTTTACTTAAGGTATCCTAGAATGGCATTGCCTTTTTTGGTAAATTAGTAAACCAATGCAACTGCATGGTCCACCCGCCACCATATAAGGACAAGGCAGCTCTTATCCTGCTTCTTTTCTGTTCCGCATTCTCTATACATGCCCAGCAGGGAGGAAACATTTTTTATAATCTTACTACAGCAAACGGCTTATCGTCTAATCGAACTACTTCTGTGATCCAGGACCGGCGGGGGTTTTATTGGATCGGAACGTTGGATGGATTGAATCGCTTAGACGGAACTTCCTGTAAGGTTTTTCAACATGTGGAGCGGGATTCTACCTCGCTTTCGGATAATAATTGTATTTCATTGCTGGAGGATGATAACGGTGATATATGGATCTCAACATTGATGGGCCTGAATCATTACAGGAAAGATGGAAAGTTTGATCGTTTCTTTTTTAATAATCCCCGGGAAAATTTTGAAAGGGCCAACTGGATATGGGGAATGACCAAAGACAGCCTGGGTAATATATGGGTGACCAGTTGTGGGTTGTGGCGATACAATATTCATACAAAGAAATGGAAAGAGTGGTTGCACGACCCGCAAGATCCAACTTCAATTCCCCGCGGTGTTATCAGCAGCCCGGTGTATGATAAAAAAAGAAACTGTTTGTGGATGTCGGGCAGCGGAGGATTTATTCAATTTGATATCAAAGCAGAAAAGTTTTATCATAAGAAAAATAATCCCGGGGATATATTACTACTGGCTCAGGAGAACTATAACGCCCCCATTGTTTTGGACGATAACAACGATGTTTGGTTCCTGATGCACCCGGAGGCAAAGGTCGCTAAGTATGATATTGTTCTAAATACTGTAAAAGCTACTTCTTTGAGGCTATGGAGAGGGATATTTAGTATGAATGGAGATAACCACAACAGGCTGTGGATCCATTTCTGGTCCGGTCCAAGTTATATATATGACCCGGCAAATAGCTCAATAGATTCTGTTTTCCTTAATAATTACCATTCGCAATCGCCGGTCAGCAACCATGCAAGAAATCTTTTTATCGATCGATTTGGGAATTATTGGATCAGCACTTGGAAAGGTGTCACCATTTTTGATCCGGATGCACAGGCTTTGAAATATTATTCCCTTGATAAAACACCCGGCTATTCTTTCAAAGAATCCTTTGCAATAACAGCCATCGCCGAGCAAAACGACAGCATTTTATGGCTGGGCACTTCCGAAGGATTATATCAATATAATCTTTATCAACGGAAACTTACTTATCGGAACGAACCATTGTTAAAGAACAACATGGGGTTTATAAGGAGCCTTTTCTTTCAAAATGATTCTATTTTATGGGTGGGGGGATGGACGGAAGTGTTTTGTTATAATATTAAAAAGCACCGGATGATCACCTCTGTTAATACGGTTGATCTTCCACAAAGCATCGTAAAAGATGCTGATGAAAATATTTGGATAGGAACATGGAAGGATGGTATGTATAAATTTTCCCCCTCGGGTCAACTGATCAAACGTTATACAAAGAATACATCTTCGCCGGAGGGTCTTGGGAGTAATAGCGTGGTCTGTCTGGGAATGAATTCCAAAGGAAATGATCTGTGGATAGGTTATAATGGTGGAGATGGGTTTTCCATGGTGAATCTTCCGGCAGTAGAATTCAAACATTATAAGCTCAGCACCACCGAGCAGGATAAATTTCCTTCCAATGCCATCAATTGTATCCGGCAGGACGACAAAAGAAATTTATGGTTAGGCACTTTCGGCCGGGGTTTGATTTGTTTTAGCCCTTCAAATAAATCTTATAAAACCATTATGCAGAGCGATGGACTGAAATCGAATTTTATCAATTCGATCCTTTCCGATGATAGTTCAAGACTATGGATCAGCACCAGTAACGGTATAAATATTTTAGATACAAGGAATAACGACATTATTCAAACCAACATCGACCTTGGTTTTTCCGGGAATGATTTTATTGCTAATGGATTCGCCAGGAAAAATAAAAAGTTCTTGTTCTTTGCGGGTTTGAAGATCGTTGAGGTAGATCCAAATTCTTATTACAGCGCTGCCAATTCATACGAGATCTTGTTAAGCAGCTTCAAAATATTTGATAAGGAACAATATTTGCCGGCACATGAAAGAACAGTTAAGCTGACCTACCGCCAGAATTTCTTTTCGCTTGATTATTCGCTTTTAAAACCCAATCCCAACAGCTTTACACAGTATGCTTATCAGTTAAAAGGATTTGACAGAGACTGGAACCATGTAAGAGAAAGAAGAACGGCTTATTATACAAATGTACCACCCGGTCAATATGAATTTCTTGTAAAAGCCACCGACGAAAACGGCAAATGGATATATTTTTCAAAACCGCTAAGTATTACGATCAGGCCACCCTTCTGGCAACAATGGTGGTTCATAGGTGCTGTCATCAGTATTGTCACTGCAGGATTGTATATATTTTATCGTTATCGCATTGATCAATTAAAAAAGATACTGACTATCCGAACGAGAATCTCCCGGGATCTCCATGATGAAGTGGGAGCTACACTCAGCAGTATTCACATTTATTCTTCGGTAGCGGCTAAGGCTATGAACAGAGATACCGATGAAACAAGAAATGCGTTGCACCAGATCAATGAAAATAGCCGGCAGGTGATGGAAAACATGAGTGATATTGTATGGGCCATCAGCGCTGATCATGGCAATGAAACAACTTTAGCCGCCAAGCTGAAGAATTATGGCTACGACCTGCTTACACCCCTTAATATTAAATGTAGTTATCATATAGACAAAGAAGCCGAAAGGAAATTGGTGAATATGGACGCCAGAAAAAATATTTTGTTGATCGCAAAAGAAGCGATCAATAATATTGGTAAATACAGCGGCGCGACTGAAGCAACCGTGAGGCTTGAGATAAAAGGCGGGGATTTTGAGTTAGAAATAACTGATAACGGGAATGGAATTTCTCCCGAAAATAGTCATAGCGGATATGGAATAAATAATATGCGGCAACGAGCTGAAGCGATGAATGGAACTTTTAAAATAGACTCCGGGAAATGTAAAGGAACGAGCATATACTGCCGTATTCCCATCCCTAATATTAGTGGTCATTAACAAAATTCATAAATGCTAACTTTCTGTGGTGATAAACGTTGTTATATATGATGATAACCATCAACGATGTGAAAGCCTGAAGGCATTGTTGATGATGACGGAAGGAATGCAGTATCTGGGTTGTTTTCCGGATTGCCGTAATGTTTTGGAAGAAATGAAGAAATTACAACCGGACGTAGTGTTGATGGATATTGGTATGCCTCATACAAATGGCATTCTTGGTGTACGATTGATAAAAAATAATTTTCCGTCTATACGGATCATCATGCAAACTGTTTTTGAAGATGAGGAAAAGATCTTTGCTTGCTTACAAGCAGGTGCAGAAGGCTACCTGTTGAAAAATGCAACAGCGGAAAAGATCACACAAAGTATTGAAGAAGTTTATCATGGCGGCGCTTCCATGACTCCATCTGTCGCATTAAGAGTAATGAAATATTTCAGTGAAACAAAACCTGTTTTTGATTATAGTCTCACACCTAAAGAAAAAGATGTATTGTCATTGCTGGCTGAAGGGAATAGTTATAAAATGGTAGCTGATAAATTAGGCATCAGTTATTTTACAGTGAACTCGCATATCAAAAAGATTTACGAAAAACTCCATGTACATTCTCTTGGAGAAGCCGTTTCGTTGGCATTAAAAAATAAAATCGTCTGATCGGAAATCTACGATTTATGAATCACTACAATTAGCGATTGGGCTGCGTTTTTCATTCTTCTAATTTTATTTTCTCTTCCACCTCCTTTCAAAAACCTTAGTGCCCACGATTTTTTTAATCATTAAAATTTTTCTATGAGACAGGTCTGTTCTTTAGCAATTGTAATTTTATTGGGCAGTTCATTATTTGCTACTGTTCGCACCGTTAGCAATAGTCCATCTACTTTAGCCCAGTATAATACCATTCAAGCCGCCATTGACGCCAGTACAAGCGGTGATACAGTTTATATACATGGCAGCCCGAATGTTTATGCAGGGTTCACCATCGCGGACAAACGCCTCGTAATATTAGGACCGGGCTGGCGCCCTGATAAAGTTTTTCCACATCAGGCACAGATCAATGGTACAGTAGCAATTGGAGGCACCACAGGCGATCCCTTAACCAATCCCAGCAACAACACAGAAATACAGGGCTTAACATTTCTTACGACTATTCAAACATATATATCACATGGCAACGACCATCCCAATGGGCTGAAGTTTATCAGGAATGAGTTTTCAAGTCTTACTTTGTATCTGCATGAGACGGGTCTTTATAAAGATTATGTATTTGAAGGGAATACTTTTTATAACTCCCAGGTGTATTTCAACGGTAGTGGCAATTACCAAAGCTTTTTATTTCAGAATAATATTTTTTATCATACCGGAGGTCAAAACATTTACGATCTTACCAATGGAAACAACAGTGTGATTTTTGACCACAATTTATGGTACGGTCCTTCTAATACCCCTGTAGTCTGTTTTGCCGGTACCTGCCGTTTTTTAATAATTACAAATAATATTTTTATACGCCGGAATGCTGCTACCAATAACAGTTTTAGTGTATTTAATAATAATATCACCTGGAACGCCGGCACCAATAACCCCTGGGAAGTGAACAGCAATAGTGATGGCGGTGGAAATGTTGTAAATATAGATCCGGCGATGGTGGATCAAGCTGCGGTAAATGCAGGAACTTATAATCCTTTGCTGAATTTTACAATTGCCGCGGGTCAAGCCAATAACAGCGGCAGCGATGGAAAGGATATGGGATTACTGTTTGATGCAAGCGGCAGCCTCAACTGGACCAACAGCCGCAACAGCCGATTGCCGCGGATATATTCCATGAACATTGCTAACCCTACTATTCCAGTAAATGGCAGCCTGAATGTAACGGTGGAAGGAAGGAAAAGCAACTAAGGCTTTTTTGAAATACCAATTTGTCATTATTTAAAAAAGCGGGTATGAGAAAAAAGCTATTAATGCTGTTGCTGATGAATTGCATCATTGCAACAGCCCGATCACAAAACATCACGGCGGCGGAATATTTTTTTGATACCGATCCGGGTCAGGGGAACGGCACTCCGGTTAGCGTAGGCACCCCAGGCTCAACTGTAAATTTTAATGTGGCTATTCCAACTTCCTTTACCTCCGGTTTTCATTTTCTTGGATTGCGGGTGCAGGATGCCAATGGCTTGTGGAGTATGATTGAATACCGCGGATTTTATATTTCACAAAATACCAGCGACGTTGGAAACATTACAGCAGCGGAATATTTCTTCGATACTGATCCGGGACCGGGTAATGGAACTCCTCTGTCAGTAGGCACACCGGGGGCTAATGTAAATTTTAATGTGCCAATTCCAACTTCATTCCCTTCAGGGTTTCATTTTCTTGCCATCCGGGTAAAAGATGCAGATGGCAGATGGGGTTTGTTTGAATACCGCGGATTTTATATTTCACAATCCACAGCCGATGTCGGCAATTTAGTAGCAGCGGAATATTTCTTTGATACCGATCCCGGTGCTGGAAACGGTACACCTGTTTCAGTGGGAGCTAGCGGAGCGGTCGTCAACTTTTCCTTTGCTATCCCAACAGCGCTTTCAGCAGGGTTTCATTTTCTTGCGATTAGAACTAAAGATGCGGCGGGAAAATGGGGAATGTTTGAGACGCGTGGCTTTTATATTTCTACTGCCACCGCCAATGCGCCTATCATTACTGCGGCTGAATTCTTTTATGATGCTGATCCTGGTCCAGGTAATGGTACTGCACTAACAGTGACGACATCGGGCGATATAGTTACACAAACATTTACGGTGCCGGTGCCCGGTAATATGTCAGCGGGTGATCATCTTCTGGCAATTCGTGTAAAGGATCAGGAAGGTAAATGGAGTTTATTTGAGTCAGGGACAATAACTGTTGGTGGTGAAGCGCCATCAATCACATGTCCCGCAAGCACTACAGTTAGTGCAGCGGCAGGACAATGTACTGCTGTTGTAAATAATCTTGATCCTGTTGTTTCTCCGGGAGGAACCTCGTTTACGTACACCAAAACAGGGGCAACAACTGGAAATGGAAACGGCTCGGTGAGCGGGCAATCTTTTAATGCAGGTGTGACAACCGTTACTTATGCACTCAGTGATGCACCAGGTACGAGCTGTTCGTTTACTGTAACAGTTAACACAAACGTTGTTCCATCAGTAAGCATAGCGGCAGATCCGGGCAGCACAATTTGCTCAGGAACCAATGTGACATTTACAGCCACGCCGATCAATGGGGGCAGTCCTTCTTATCAATGGAAACTAAATGGCAATAATGTTGGTACGAACAGCAACACCTATTCAAACAATACCTTGGTAAATGGGGATGTAGTAACAGTTGTAATGACATCCTCACTTGCCTGTGCCAGTCCAACGTCCGCAACATCCAATGGCATTACAATGACGGTGACCGGATCGGTAGCGCCATCGGTAAGCATTGCTGCAAATCCGGGAAATACGATTTGCTCAGCAACCAATGTGACATTTACAGCCACGCCAACCAATGGAGGAACAACGCCATCCTATCAATGGAAATTGAATGGAAACAATGTTGGCACCAATAGCAACACCTATTCAAACAATGCATTGGCAAACGGAGATATAGTAACAGTTGTGATGACCTCGTCACTTGCCTGTGCCAGTCCAACGACCGCAACATCCACTGATATTACAATGACGGTCACGGCATCAGTAGCGCCATCAGTAAGCATTGTTGCAAATCCCGGAAATACGATTTGCTCAGGAACCAATGTTACATTTACAGCAACGCCAACAAATGGCGGAACTACACCATCCTACCAATGGAAATTGAATGGCATCAATGTCGGCACCAACAGCAACACGTATTCAAATACTACATTGACAAATGGAGATATAATCACGGTTGTAATGACATCTTCATTCGCTTGTGCAAGCCCCCTAACCGCCACATCGAACATTATTACAATGGTCGTTACATCAACAGTAATCCCATCGGTGAGTAGTAGTGCAAGTCCCGGCAACACAATTTGTACCGGCACCGATGTGACATTTACGGCTACGCCAACCAATGGTGGAACGACCCCATCCTATCAATGGAAATTGAATGGTAATAACGTTGGTACAAACAGCAATACATATTCAAATAATGCATTAGCAGATGGAGATGT
>DASVAM010000478.1:0-3106 GCA_036376375.1 Chitinophagaceae bacterium | reverse complement strand
TGGATTCATGCTGGTGCTTATGGTTACTATTTTATCAGTCTTTATCAGTGAAGTAATGAGCAATATCGCACAGGTGACAGTCTTTGCTCCGGTTGTTTGCAGTCTTGCCGATGCGCTTGGTATGAATCCTTTACTATTAGGCATTGCAATGACGCTTGCTGCAAGTTGTGCCAGCATGATGCCGATGGGAACACCACCGAATGCAATTGCATTCGCCAGCGGTCATATTAAAATTAAGGACATGATGAAGGCGGGATTCGTAATGAATCTTGTTGCCATTCTCCTGATATCCCTTTTCTGCTGGTTCTTGCTACCGCTTCTGATTAAAATTTAAAGCCGCCACTGATACCAACCAACACAACTGTTTTCTTCTCATCCGATTCAAGCCCGCTTTCTAAATTTGTTTTATAACCAACAGAAACACCTGGCGTAATAAAGAACTGATCGTTTATCAGGAACATGTACCCGGTTTCCATCGAAGGAATAAATATTTTCGAAGTATACTCCATGAGTGTTTGTGTACCCACTTTATAGGTAAAAAGATTTGCTTTTGCACCAAGAAAAAAACGATGTGGCCTCAATAAGAAATAATAGCGATACCCAAGTCCCGCTCCAGGTCCGCCATTATTCATATTTGAATAAAAGGATGCGGTTGGATCTCCGGCCATGTAATAACCAATGGTTGCGTGAAAAGAATGATGAAGTTTTGCATTGTGGGCTAAATGGAGCCCGATAAACTGTCCGTCTTCATACCATTGGAATTCTGCTCCAACATCAGCGGTGTTGTAGCCGATCTCTGCCATTTGTGCACGGGAGTTATTAAAAAGGAATGCGAGTAGAAAAAGAATGGTTGCTTTTTTCATGGATTGAATTTGCGACAAGATAAAAATTTAAAACACAAAACAAAAACATCCCGCCGGAGCGGGACGTTTTTTATAAAAAAGTATCGTGTTGAATCAGAATTTCGGACAATTGAGCTTTTTTAAACTCCTGTCAACAGGTTTCCTGACATAAATAAGCGAAAGCTCAATGCCACCACGCATATTAGATGCTGGCTGCAGACTTGAAATATTTACATCATACGAAGCGCCGAACATAACATCGCCAAACTCCAGCCCAACATAAGGAATAAGGGCGTCAGTCACATTATTAAATCTCGCCCATGCACCCATATAAACATTTACCGGGTTTTCTTCATCATAATTAAGGTTCATTGCATAGGCGCCGCCCAGCATCATGTTGTTCGCATTTGCCTGGAAACTATAGTTGGCACTGAAGTGAAAAGCATTGTATTGATTTGTTGGTAAACGACCACCGGCTTGCAGTGTTGTTCTTGAATTCAGATAAAATTCACCACCCTGGAAAGTTTCTTTTGGCCGGTTAATATGATACATCGATGCGCCGAAATAAATGTTATTATATCCATTGGTGCTGCCATTATACAGTATACCTGCATTAATATCCATGTATTTTACCTGGAGATCACTTTGCGGAAAGATCTCGCTGGTTTGCCCTGTGAAACCAAGCGCCGTCAATTCATCTTCAAAATCCAGGATATGCACATTAAGATTCTTATTTGTATACGATCCCTGGAAACCTACACCTATCTGGTGATAACCATTTTCATCAAGTCCTTTATGGTAAGCAGTAGAAAGCGAGAACTGGTTTGTCTCCAAGGCACCATTTCCGTTTTGATCATTCAGAAACAACACACCAAAACCCCATCGGTCGATCTCGGGAAGATTACTTGACAACAAATGAAAGTCTGCAGACCCTGTTTTGGTAACAAACGCATTATTAATAGAAGGCCACTGATTTCTGTAATTGCCGGCGAGACGAACCGTACCGTCAAATTTTCCGGTTAATGCAGGGTTCAACGTAAGGGGTGATGCAAAGAATTGGGAAAAGTTAGGATCCTGCGCTAAGGACACAGCAACCAGGTTCGTAATTACCAATAGGGTTAAGAGGAGCTTCTTCATCACAAATAAATGGAAAAGTAAATGTACAGTTTTTAACAGACTAACAAAAGCCAAATTGTAGAATTAGTTCTGTGCTTTTGAGCCAAAAGAAAGGTCGCCGGCGTCACCAAGACCTGGCACAATGTAGCCTTTAGCAGTCAATTCTTCGTCGATATCTCCGCACCAGATGGTGACGGAGGGGTCTTCTCTTTTAACATATTCTATTCCGACACTACAGGCAATGGCGCAAACAACATGTATTTCTTTTGGGGGTCCTTCTTCCTTTAAAAAATGGATCGTCTTTACCAGTGAGGCACCGGTGGCTAACATCGGGTCTGATATGATAAGAATTCTTCCTTCCAGGTCGGGACAGCTCATATATTCAAGGCTGATCTCAAAACTCCCGTCCTTTTCATGCTTGCGATAAGCCGCCACAAACGCGTTGTCCGCTTTATCAAAATAATTGAGCAAACCATTGTGCATCGGTAAGCCCGCACGAAGAATCGTCGCAAGCACGGGTTGATCTTTTAATACTTTACTGGTGGCTGTGCCAAGCGGGGTTTCAACTTCTATTTCAATGAAAGGTAAAACTTTACTTATTTCATAAGCCGCTATTTCAGCAATGCGTTCGAGATTATGACGAAACCGCAGTCTGTCTTGCTGAGCATTTATATCACGCAGTTCATTTATCCAGTTACTGACAAGTGAATGCTGTTCGCTTAAATTTACAATCACGGTTTTGATTTTAGATGTATGATCGCTCCGAAGGAGTTCCTTCGGAACAGATTTTAGATTGCTGTGACGTCTCAAACCATCCTGTCATTAATGCCCTACTTTTACAAATCTAAAATCTGAAATCTATAATCCGAAATAATAATGGTCTATCGTTCATTGGGAGTCCTATTCTCTGATTCAGGGTACACAATTGCTTTTTCTGAGTTTCACGAAAACGCCGGCCGATGGTCTTTCGAATTAAAAAAGAATTCCTCCTATTCCACCGGTAATAATGTTTCGCTGATCGGTAAATTTATTGAAGAAAATGATCTTCCGTTCAGGGTTGCCATGATCACTGTTCATGCGGAATCAGCAGGTTTATTATTTAGCGGGCCTGCTATTGCGGCTGTCACTGGGTTGCCTGTCATTACAGA
>DASVAM010000476.1:0-2621 GCA_036376375.1 Chitinophagaceae bacterium | reverse complement strand
AATCTTCCCCCGAAAATTTTGGTGGTACATCGTTTTACGCAGGCGATGGTAAAAAATTATAAGGACATCAAAAAAAACCCGGAAGTGCAGATAGTGATGCATATGGATGGTTGGGGATTCCCGGCAAAAAAGATCAATACTTACAAACAGTTTATTTATAAAGAGCCTGTTGAATATACTGGATTTAAGATATTCTATAAGAACGATACAAAGAACAATAGTCGGTTATTAACACCGCAGGAGCTGTTGAAATTAAAACCTCAGCCCATTTACATACAATATCAGTAGGAGATGCTTGTTGGCCATATTAATGGGAATCAAAGAACATTTTTGATCCATCCTCCATCAACAGCTAAGGAAACCCCTGTAATATAACTCGCACGTTCACTGGCTAAAAAAGTGACGGCAGCGGCAAACTCTTCCGGTGTTCCAAATCGGCCTAATGGGATTTCTTTTTTTGCAGTTGAGAATGACGAATCGGACGCTATTATTTTCTTCAATCTATCAGTTTCTGTGTAGCCCGGCATTACATTGTTTGCGGTAATATTATATACTCCTAATTCATTGGAAAGTGATTTTATCAAACCGGCAACAGAGGCCCTGACGGAGTTTGACAAGATCAAATTGTTGACCGGTTGCTTTACCGCCTGTGACGTGATTGCGATGATCCGTCCCCATTGTTGTTGTTTCATGCCCGGCAAAAAACCGTTGATGAGATCAACGACGCTCAGTAGAAGACTTTGGTATGTTTTGTCCCAATCTTCTCTTTTAAGTTCTTCAAACTTTCCCGGAGGCGGTCCACCGGTATTCGTTATCAGGATATCTATATGATCATAGACTTTCAAAATTTCTTTAATGACTTCTTCTCTCTCATGATCATTCGAAAGATCACCGGCAACGGCAAGTACTTCCGTCCCTTTTATTTTCTCAATCTCATGTTTTGCCGCTTCAAGATTCTCTTTATTGCGTCCGTTAACGATAACCCTGGCACCTTCTTTTGCTAACCCGAGTGCAACTGCTTTTCCAAGTCCCTGGCTGGAAGCCGCAACAAAGGCAACTTTATTCTTTAATCCAAGATCCATATCTTATTTTCTTAAATAATCATCAGTTTTATCTAACCAATCCTGGCGGGGCGGTGCCCAGGTATCTATTTCTTCCACATCGCCGATCATCAATGCTTCGTGTGGCAGGTTTGAGGGAATGACCACAACATCGCCCGGAAAGAGATCCATGGTTTGTTCCTTGTTTTCTCCAAACCAGAATCGCATTTGACCGGACACTACCTGTGTCACTTGTTCGTGGACATGATGATGCAGCGGAACTACAAAACCATCTTTAAATTTCATTTTCGCAACCATCAGTTTTTCGCCAGAAATGATTTTTCTCGCCATTGATGGATTTACATCTTCTGTTGGTACAGTTTCCCAGTTTAATTTATTTAACATGAGCGACCATTTTGTTGTTTTTATCAATACCGATTATCTGTAAGCGAAAGAATCATGATAAAGATCATAAATGATGATAATCCCACCAATGATACCAATAATTATTTTATAGGCCGTTCGACCAGCGAAAATAAACATCGCTATAAATGGTGCTGCCGACGATGGATGATTCGGATCTGCCGAAGTTGGAGTCAAATTATCACCCCAATATTGACAATAATTGCTTTCGCTGTCAATTGCTTTACCACAGTTAGTACAAGTCATAGCCGGAGGGACCAAATTTAGATGGTAGATGTCGGGATATAAATAGATTCACATTGAGCATGAAAGTTTGGTCCTCCCGTTTGGATAAATAAAAAACCGTCTCGACTGGGCGAGACGGTTTTTTATTTATATAATGTTTATTTCGATTAGTCAGTCAGATCAAGAGGATAGGTATAGCTTCCTCTGAAACCTGGGTAGAATCCTTCCAGCTTTACTGTACCCACAGCATTGTTAAGTATCCTGCTCAATTCCTCTATCGATTTGATGGATCTGCCATTTACGCTTGTGATCACAAAACCTTCGTCCATTTTTGTTTCACTCAGTTTACCACCTTCCTTAATCTTCTTTACGATCACACCTCCGTTAACATCATACTCATCTGCTTTCTTTGAATCAAGGTTTGCGAGATCGGCACCGATTATATCGCCAGCCGCAGTAGATACTTCTACCGCACTAACTTTCGCTTTTAATGTAACAGTAGTGTTGTACTCTTTACCCCCGCGTAAATATGATATTTGTACTTTATCATTAGGCTTAAAGCTTGCTATTTGTGCACTCATTTCCAGCCCGCTTGCAACAGGGGTATTGTTCACCCTGGTTATAATATCTCCTTTCTTGATACCGGCTGCATAAGCGCCACCATCTGTAGGAACTGCTGAAACATACACGCCTTCATTTTCTTTGAGGCCAAGTTCCTTCATTTGACTTTCGCTAAGATTGCTGGCATATTGAATACCAAGATAGCCTCTCTGTACATCGCCAAACTCCACAATGTCATTAACGATCTTCTTTGCAAGATTTACAGGTATTGCAAAAGAATAACCCGCATATGTACCACTTGGTGCTAAAATAGCCGAGTTAATGCCAACTAACTTGCCGTCGGTGGTAACTAAAGCACCGCCACTGTTTCCC
>DASVAM010000475.1:0-2601 GCA_036376375.1 Chitinophagaceae bacterium | reverse complement strand
ACCGATTGAAATGTTGATGAAACATAATTGCCCGATCGTTTTAGGGACCGATAGTTATAGCAGCAATTGGCAATTAAGCATTGCAAAAGAAATGCAATCACTCAAAAAATATTTTCCATCATTATCACTTGAGACGATCCTGCAATGGGCTACGAGCAATGGAGCCAAAGCTTTGAAATGGGATGATGGGCTGGGAAGTTTTGAGAAAGGGAAAAGACCGGGAGTCACCTTGCTGCAAAATGACCTTTCACAATCAGGAAGAATTTTATAAATGTCCATTTGTAAGAGACCATCTCTCTATTTTTCAGTTTTCGCTGGGTCTGTCACTTTTGGTGTTCCATTTTGACCTCCTTGACCCAAATTTTTATTCAGGTCCAATAAAGTTCGATCATTAGACGGTGGTTTTTGATCCTTGCTTGAACTCTCTGCTTGGGCCGAAAGCTTCTCAATAAAATTCAAAACTAATCTTTCGGTAAACCCTGCAACAAAAATTAGCGACAACATCGGTAAATTTAATTGTCTTGGTCCGTTCACAGAGTTAACTGTATCGTTAAAGCCTTTTATTGTTAACAAATCAGAATTCAAAATCAAAAACACTATTAGTCCAGCACATGCTCCAATGACTAATCTAGCGACGGTTAGATTTACGGCGTCTATTTGCTTGATAATAGAATTTTTTAACTTATTTCCTTTATATAGGTTAAGCAAGGTGCTAAAGGCCGCGCCCAGCAACCCGAAAAGCACAACAAGCCATAGATCCGAAAACGGACCTAGCAAAAATTGCCTTGATGGCTCAAAACCAAACTCAAGAACGGCTGAATACGCTAAAATTGTTAATAAGAGAACAACCAGGACCCTGTTTAAAAACCCAATGGTCTTTTTTGCAATTTTTGATTTATAGTATGAATTGTCAAAATAACCATCTAATAAATAAGCTGCTTCGTATAATGATGTCTTAACTAATTCATTTGTGTCTTCCTTTGTTTCAACATTTTCATATTTACTCAAAAGCTGAAGAATTGTCTCTTTGCGCCATGTATCTAACTTAGAAGTTTCTCCGAGAATTCTTTTTATTGTAGTGTCACATTCGAAATTACTATATCTCAATATTTCTTCCCTTCTAGCAAGATTCAATAATTTGAACTTACTGTCGGTGTCAAGTCGTTTCGCATATCTGTTTTTCTCATGTAGCAAATTAATGACGTGTCTGCAAAGGTGAGAATAATTATCTATCTCTATTGGAATATTGGATTTAAAAGACAACTGATCAGACTTATCATCTTCTAACAATGAGCAGTGCTCAGCGATAAAGTTTAATCGTAACAGATCGTATTCAGATTTAAACCTGCGTTCCTGTATCGATTCAGCATAAAAAAAATAGTCATAAATATCGCGAAGGAAATCTAGAATCTTGTTCATAACTGTGATGGCTTTACTATGAAAGTTATGACACAAAAATTCAAAAGGAAATACCTCTTTGGAGGGATATTTTAGGAAAGCACCTCTTTTAGTACCGGTAGCGTCTTCAATGTTCCAAAATCCTGGATGTGCAAAGCATAATAAGTTTCATAAGCCAATAGCAATTGCCTGCGAAAGTCATGATTGAGTTTTACCTGTTCAAGTTCTTCTGGTTGCATTATTTTCAATAACTCACTTGTTACTTCTGCCTGTTTGCCCTCTAAAAAATGAAAATGGTTTGGCTTCTCTGCAACATAGGTTCCTTCCTGCAGATCAAGTATCGGGGTTTCATTTGAATGATCATCACTTATCCGAAAACCGAAAAATACGGGTAAATGCAGCGCAAAGTACAATGGAAAATTGACCATGACCGCACCCTTGCTTTCATCCAAATGCATAAAAGCATCTTCGCAAAATGCAAACAGTTCAGGATTCGCTTCGGGTTGCTTCAAACACTTTGTAAGTAATTCGATCATGAATAGGGACACGGCATTTTTAGGCACATCAGAAAAAATATGCTGGTACAAAAAATGCCATTTGAATTCTTTGATGCGATTCAAATGCTTTAATTCATTGTGATAAACAACCAGGTCAAGTATCGCGGTCGGCTGAAAAAGATTTGCTTTTCCACTGCCTTTTTTGGTAGATGCCCTCACCCCATTTACCAGGTACGATTGCAGCCCAAACAACTCAGTAAATAGGGTGACAATAAGGCTTGTTTCGCCATACTTTACAGTTCGCAAAACAATTCCTTTTGTTTTATGTAGCTGGGGAGACATTACCTACTGATAAAAATAATTTTCGTCGCAAGATTCTCCTTTCTGCCGTCATCACTGATTAAAACAAGATAAATACCGCTTGCGATTCTTCTTCCCTTATAATCTTTTCCATCCCAGACAGCTTGTCCGCCTAACGCCCTTGTTTGATAAACTAATCTTCCATCCATTTCGGTGATCTTTACAATTGCATTGCTTACCAGGCCACGAATGGCGATCGTGCCACCATAACCGGGCGGCACGGGGTTGGGAAATACCAATACATTATTGTTTGTTTCTCCGCCTTCTGTTGCATTGCTTCTGAATGAGCAAATGCCATTTGCCGTAGCAAAATATATCTCTCCTGTTCCCCCATCGACCGCTATTC
>DASVAM010000474.1:0-11347 GCA_036376375.1 Chitinophagaceae bacterium | reverse complement strand
ACCGATTGAAATGTTGATGAAACATAATTGCCCGATCGTTTTAGGGACCGATAGTTATAGCAGCAATTGGCAATTAAGCATTGCAAAAGAAATGCAATCACTCAAAAAATATTTTCCATCATTATCACTTGAGACGATCCTTCAATGGGCTACGAGCAATGGAGCCAAAGCTTTGAAATGGGATGATGGATTAGGAAACTTTGAAATAGGGAAACAACCAGGTATTGTAATAATTGATCCGTCTTTTGGCACTTCAAAAAGAATATTCTAAAGAGCAATTTATGAGGATTATTACCTGGAACTGCAATATGGCTTATAGAAGAAAGGCAAGTTTAATTCTTAAATATAAGCCAGACATCGCTGTGATTCCTGAGTGCGAAAACCCGGAGAGACTGAAATTTGACAAGGGAGTTCTAATACCACATGATGTATTTTGGTTTGGGAATAATCAAAATAAAGGTCTTGGCGTTTTTTCATATGGTAATTATAGATTTAAATTGGGCGATAGCCATAATCCGGTTTATCGCACCATACTTCCACTTACAGTGACGAACAGGAAATTTGAATTTACATTGTTTGCCGTTTGGGCGAATAATCCACTGGATAAAGGCAATGAGTATGTTGGCCAGGTTTGGAAAGCTTTGAATTTTTATACAGACTTAATAAGAAACGAAAGGACTTTATTAGTTGGTGACTTTAACAGCAACACTATTTGGGACAAACCACGCCGGGAAGGAAATCATTCAACAGTAGTTGATTTTTTGGAAAAAAAAGGAATATCCAGCACCTATCACAAATTTTTCAATCAAACACAGGGAAAGGAAAAACACAATACTTTGTTTATGTACAGGCACAGAGACAAGTCTTATCACATTGATTATTGTTTTGCTTCAGAAGATCTTATCAAAAAAATTTCGCATGTCGAAATTGGAAAGCATCGACACTGGTGTAAACACAGCGATCATACTCCATTAATAGTGACTTTTGATATTTAGCCTAACACCTCTCTTAACACCGGTAACGTTTTCATCGATCCAAAATCCTGTATATGCAAGTTATAATAGTTTTCATAAGCCGATAGCAATTGCCTTCGAAAGTCATGATTGAGTTTTATTTGTTCCAATTCTTCAGGTCTCATCATTTTTAATAACTCACTTGTTACTTCTGCCTGTTTGCCCTCCAAAAAATGAAAATGGTTTGGCTTCTCTGCAACATATGTTCCTTCCTGCAGATCAAGTATCGGGGTTTCATCTGAGTGATCATCACTTATTCGAAAGCCGAAAAATACAGGTAAATGCAGCGCAAAGTACAATGGGAAATTGGCCATGACCGCACCCTTGCTCTCATCCAAATGCATAAAAGCATCTTCGCAAAATGCAAAGAGTTCAGGATTTGCTTCAGGTTGCTTCAAACACTTTGTAAGTAATTCGATCATGAATAAGGACACGGCATTTTTAGGCACATCAGAAAAAATATGCTGGTACAAAAAATGCCATTTGAATTCTTTGATGCGATTCAAATGCTTTAATTCATTGTGATAAACAACCAGGTCAAGTATCGCGGTTGGCTGAAAAAGATTTGCTTTTCCACTGCCTTTTTTGGTAAATGCCCTCACCCCATTTACCAGGTATGATTGCAGCCCAAACAACTCAGTAAATAGGGTGACGATAAGGCTTGTTTCGCCATACTTTACAGTTCGCAAAACAATTCCTTTTGTTTTATGTAACTGGGGAGACATTACCTACTGATAAAAATAATTTTCGTCGCAAGATTCTCCTTTCTGCCATCATCACTGATTAAAACAAGATAAATACCGCTTGCTATTCTTCTTCCCTTATAATCTTTTCCATCCCAGACAGCTTGTCCGCCTAAGGCCCTTGTTTGATAAACTAATCTTCCGTCCATTTCGGTGATCTTTACAATGGCATTGCTTACCAGGCCACGAATGGCGATCGTGCCACCATAACCGGGCGGTACAGGATTGGGAAATACCAATACATTCTTGTTTGTTTCTCCGCCTTCTGTTGCATTACTTCTGAAGGAGCAAATGCCGTTTGCCGTAGCAAAATATACTTCTCCTGTTCCCGCATCGACCGCTATTCGTTTTACATCGTTACTTAATAAAGGACTATTTGTCTCAGTAAAACGATAGATGACTTTATCACCGTCAGGACTAATGAGCCATGCGCCATTTTTTGTTGCCACCCATTTTCTATCTGCATCATCAACAGCAATACTTCTTACCTCTTCGCCTTTAAAAAGATATTGGTTAAATCCCCCCTGCGTAACAACGGGCCAAACGGCATCGCAACCGGGCGATGAAAAAACATTTTGCGGGCATTGAATTACGGCAATACCGTCGTTTGTGCCGATCCATATAAATCCACTCTTATCCTTCACTATGCTCATCACATTGTTCGACGGTAAATTTCCAAGGCCGGTCCCACTTCGAGATAGTTTCCACTTATCATCTGCCGCATTATCGATGGTTTTGTTATCATTAAAAACAATCAGCCCGTTTCCTTTGGGAGAAACGATCCATTTCTGATCTTCATCATCTATTATTATTTGGGATACCGCATTCTCAATTAAACCAAATGGCGGCGTAAATGTTTTCCAGCTACCGTCAATTTTTCTTACAAGAACATTTTGTGCGGCCCCATAGTTTGACATCCACAAATTATTTTCTTTATCAAATACAAGACCGGCTACGCGATAGCTGCCGGCATCAAACGTTGTCTGTCCGAGCGGTGAATTCTGCTTGAAAATTTCAAGACTATTTCCCCCTTTAATATGGAGCAGCCCTCCGCCATAAGAGCCCGTCCATATCGTTTCATCCCGCGGATCGATAGCAACAGTGATCAAATCAGGCAACGAGTCTAATGGAGCAAACTGTTTATTATTATAGTTTGTCCATTGCCCCCCAGAAAACTTATATATGCCGTCTTTGTTGTTTTGTTTTTGCCAGTTTTCGTTTACACCCCCGGCTGTTGCGTAAAATGTGCTATTTACAAAAACGACCTCGCCGGTGGCAATTGATTGCGGAGAATTGAGTTTGTAGTTTTCAAAACCAACGGACATGAACTTTGTTAAACCACCAATACTATCCGCTATCCAGTAATTGTTATTTACCCATATTCCTTTCATCGGCTTGGCGATCAATCCCGGTTGCTGAATCGTACGAGCGATGGTTCCATCCGAATTGAATGAAGTGACCTTAGCACTGCCATCATTCTTCAATTGACAAACAATTATTTTTCCGGCAGAGGAATTGATATTTTGAATTTTCCATGCAGGTTCTGTAAAAAATAAATTCCAGTTGAGTCCATTGAGCATAAACACCGAATCATTTTTTAAAGCAAGAATTTTACCCTGTACATTAATAACGTCATTACAGGCCCCCGCGGGTAGTCCATTTGCACCGCTGATATTTTGCCAGTTTAAATAATTAGCCGGGTCCGCCGCATTAACAGAAGTGATCTTTAAACCTTCGTCTGTTGCAGCATAAAAGAAAGAATTATCCGCAACGAAGCCATTTACTTTTACCTGTCCTCCATTACTGCCGATAAACCATGAATCGTTTACTTCATATTTAAGCGCATCAATGACAATTACGCCAAGACCGGTGGAGAGATAAAAATATTCAGCTGAAGAAAACACATTGTAAATGGTTTTATTACCAACAATATTATCAAGCTTGATATCGGGCACACTAAAAATGTCATTCCTGTAGATAATATCGATATTGCTGTTCCTGTAGCCAATGAATAATTTGTCGCTTAATTCATTATAATTAATTGCAGCAACCCCGGTTTCATGCAGTCCGTTTACGCGGCCCATCCTTGTAACGGAATTCTCAGACAATTCAATACTAAAAACGCTATAAGGAGTGGCGCAAAAAATTTTATTATTACCTGCCTGGACATCGATGGCGGAATGATATGGCAAATGTTCCCTCCATTGCCCGATCGGCGGAATGGAATCCTGCGAAATACTTTTGGAAAGAAAAGTAAATAATGTAAAAAAAGTAAATATGGTTTGCAGAACACTCACTTTTCAAAAATATCACTCTTAGGCTAAACCGGCATTACTTCAAGGCGGGCCGTTCAGTCATTTTTCTGTTTCTTTGCGCAGTTTTTGACGTTAACGAACAATTATGTGGAATAGTCTTGGTCGGTTCATACTAAAATACAGGATACCATTATTAGTTCTTTTGCTGGGAGCGACTGCTTTTATGGGATGGAAAGCAAAAGAGCTTCAGTTGAGTTATGAGTTTGCCAATGCGATACCCACGGATCATCCAAAGTATAAAGCTTACCAGGAATTCAGAAAAAAGTTTGGTGAAGATGGCAACCTGCTTGTTATTGGTTTACAAACCGAAAAATTTTTTGACGAAAAGGTCTTTAATGATTATAGGCAACTTGTAAAAGACATCAAAAAAGTAAACGGTGTAGAAGACGTTATTTCAATAGCTACGGCGGTCAATCTCATCAAAGATTCGGCAACAGAAAAACTTAGTCCTAAAGCTATTTTTGAGGATCAATATCTTTCACAGGCCGTGATCGACAGCTCCAAAAATGTTTTATATAGTCTTCCTTTTTACCGCGGTCTGTTATTCAATCCTGATTCAAATGCATGGTTATTGGGTGTGCACATAGACAAAGCGATACTTGTTTCCAAAGCAAGAGAAAAAACGGTGGCGCAGATCACGTCTTTGACGCATGCCTTCAGCGAGAAGCATTCTTTAGAAACTTATTTGAGCGGGTTGCCACTTATCCGTACTGTGTTAGCAAAAAGAATCGCTGACGAGATGCGTTGGTTTCTTGTATTGTCTGTTGTTCTTTCTGCGGTTATCCTGTTATTATTCTTTCGATCGGTAACCAGTATGTTATTATCAATCGTGGTCGTGGGCATTGGGGTCATATGGAGCCTGGGGACAATGGTATTGATGGGTTACAAGATCACACTGCTCACGGCACTTATCCCGCCATTGGTAGTGGTAATTGGTATACCCAATTGTATTTATTTCCTGAATAAATTTCACGTTTCTTACAATGCGACGGGAGATAAAACAAAGGCACTCGAACAAATGGTGGGCCGAATGGGAATTGTTACCCTCTTTTGCAATATCACGGCCGCTATTGGCTTTGCCGTTTTCTATTTAACACGCAGCCAGATATTAAAGGAATTTGGCGCTGTCGCGGGTTTTAATATAATGGCCCTGTTTCTCATCTCGCTCATACTGATACCCGTGGTATTAAGTTTTCTTCCATCTCCGAAATCACGGCATACAAAATATTTGGACAATCCAAGATTAAGAAGATGGCTTGACAGGCTGGAACGCTGGTCACTAAATCACAGGAAGTTTATTTACACGGTAACCGGAGCTATTTTAATTGTTGCTGTACTTGGAATGTTACGATTAGAAAGCAATGGTTATATCGTTGATGATCTTCCAAAAACAGATAAAATATATACCGACCTGAAGTTTTTTGAAAGAAATTTCAAAGGTGTAATGCCGCTGGAAATTGTAATTGATACAAAAAAGAAAAGAGGAGTTACCCGGTCACTCCCCACCCTCTTAAAAATTGATTCCCTTTCACAGTTCCTGGCAGCAATGCCGGAGATAGGCAGGCCACTGAATATTACAGAAGGATTAAAATTTGCAAAGCAAGCTTTTTATGAGGGTGACACATTAAGTTATTCCGCCCCGTCAGAGTTTGATCTCATTCCGCTAAAACCCTACCTTGACTTCAAACCAGATTCAGGTAATAAGGAAAATTCTTTTGGTAAACTGGTGTCTTCATTTATCGACAGCAATAAACAGGAAGCCCGGATAAGTGTAAGTATGCGTGATGTGGGAAGTTATCGTTTGCCACAAATACTCGATACCATTCAGAAAAAAGCGGACCAGGTTTTTGATACAACAAATTATCATGTACAACTGACCGGCGCCAGTGTTACATTCCTTGAAGGAAGCAATTTTATCATCAATGGCCTGAAAGAAAGTATCATGTGGGCATTTGGATTAATCGCTGTTTGCATGATGTACCTGTTCCGCTCATTCAGAATCCTGGTATGTTCATTGATCCCGAATATTATTCCACTGGTCATTACCGCGGGTGTAATGGGATGGCTTGGCGTTCGAATCAAGCCTTCGACGGTATTAATTTTCAGTGTGGCACTAGGTATAGCGATCGATGTGACCATCCGGTTCCTGGTAAATTATAAACAAGAACTGCCCCGCCATCATTATGATATGAAAACTACGGTGATACAAACCATCCACAGTACCGGTATCAGCATTATTTACACTTCCCTGGTTCTTATTGCAGGCTTTATCATTTTCTGTTTCAGCGCGTTCGGTGGCACACAATCACTTGGTTGGCTTACTTCGCTTACTCTGATCACAGCCACGATCACTAACCTGGTATTATTGCCCGCGTTGTTAATTACCTTTGTACGTAAAAAGAGATAACCGGAACCTCCTATATTTGTGCAGCAGAGTGCGAATCGTTTTTGTCTTGTTATTTTAAGACGGATTTCACTTAGCAACCATTAGTCACATTTTACTTTATCCGCAAGATTGATTTTTAAGGCGATTGATAAATTTCAATCATTATATCATTTTTTCATCACTAAAACAAAACACACATGAGGAAACAATTACTAATCCTGTCCGGATTGGTGCTGCTCAGTATGTTCGCACTTGCACAACGCACTATCACCGGAAAGGTAACTGATGACAAAGGCAACCCTGTTCCCAATGCTTCAGTTATTGTAAAAGGTACTGCCACTGGAACTGTTACCAAAGCCGATGGCACTTATTCCCTATCAGTTCCCGCCAATGCAAAGACTTTAGTTTTTTCTTCAGTAGATATGAGTGCTACTGAAGCAAATATTGGCGTTCAGACAGAAATTAATGCAACATTAATTGCCGAGGACAGAATGATGTCTGAAGTTGTTGTAACTGGATATGGCACTCAGCAGAAAAAAGCTTTTACGGGCTCTGCTTCAAAAATCGATGCCAAGAAATTCGCAAACCTGATGACACCTTCAATCGACAAGCAATTGGCAGGACGAGCAACAGGTGTCCAGGTAACAAATTCGGGAGGTCTGGTAAATACTCCTGCCAGAATCTTTGTCCGGGGTATCAACTCGATTAATCAAGGTACAGGCCCCTTAATTGTTGTAGATGGGATACCAATCATTTCAGGGAATCTTGCTGGCACAACAAACTCAAATGCCCTGGGTGATATAAACCCTGCAGATATAGAAACTATTGATGTTTTAAAAGACGGATCGGCAACGGCTATTTTCGGATCAAGAGCCGCAGCAGGTGTGATAATGATCACGACAAAAAAAGGTGTAAAGGGCAGGGCAAGAGTTACTTATGAGGGTTACCAGGGATTTAGTACCGCATTAAAAAGATTTGATTTGCTGAATGCCCAGGAGTTTGTAACCATAGCAAATGAAAAATTATCAAATGCGAACCAACCTTTGCGAGCAAATATGGATGCAGCTAATACTAATACCGATTGGCAGGCCCAGGCGATGATTGATAATGCCCCGATTCAAAGTCATACTCTAAGTCTTCAGGGAGCTAATGACAAAACAAGTTATTACATGTCCTTAAACTATTCTAACCAAAAGGGAATTATCATAAGTAATTATAATAAATCATACAGGGTCAGGCTAAACATTGACCATGCAGTAAATAGATATTTCAAATTTGGAAATAACCTCACATTGAGCCGCCAGGAAGATGGGGATCAGAATAATGGATCAAATGCCCTGAGCGGAGCTATTGCGTCTTCACTCAGGCTTTTACCCAATGTATCTCCATACAACCCGAATCATTTTTCAGGGTATAACATTAATTATCCGAATGGCAATTCTATGAACCCGGGCGCCAATACAACCTCAATAGATGATAATTTCACGAACGTCGCTTTTACTACTCGTGAAAATCAGTTTTACTCTGATAAATATCGGGTTATCAATAATACCTTTATTGAAATCTCTCCCATTAAAGGACTTAGACTTCGTTCACAATTTTCAGCTGATGTCTTTTCCGATTACAGTTACCAGGGCTATAGCCCATTACATGGTGATGGCTATGGAACACCTACAGGAGGAACAAATGGATTGAATTTTAATTTTAGCCAAAATATACTTCGATACGTATGGCAAAACTATTTTAATTACGATTTTTCTTTTAAAAGTCACAATTTCTTCCTTACAGGCGGACATGAATTACAGCAGCAAAGAAATAAATCGCACAGCGGAACAGGAACTAATATTTCTGACGTTTTCTTTATAAGTGGAAATATTATTTCCGGAACGGCGGCTATTCAGTCGATAGCCGGCAATCAATCTGAGTCTGGTTTTGAATCATTATTTGGCCGTTTAAATTATGATTATCAAGGAAAGTATTTTGTACAAGGCACCATCAGAAGGGATGGACAAAGTTCGCTTTCTGCTGATAAGAGATACGGTGTTTTCCCTGGATTTTCTGTAGGATGGAGGCTATCGCAAGAAGATTTCTGGAGAAACTCTACAAATCTTTCAAATTTGTTCAATGAAATAAAGATCAAGGCTTCCTATGCTGAAGTGGGAAATTCACTCGGTGGATTCCCATATTTAAGTACTTATGGCTCCCGGCCTTATGGCAATATAAGCGGCATTTCTGTTTCAGCTGTGGGGAACCCTGACCTGCAATGGGAAACCAGTAGCAAATATGATGTGGGTATTGAGTTGGGGATTCTGAAGAACAGGTTCAATTTAGTTGCAGATTGGTTTCATAATAAGGTTGATGGGCTTGTTTTTGCAGTTCCTACTCCCCTTAGCACAGGTGTTCCAGGCAATTCAATTTCACAAAACATTGCTGAATTAGAGAATCGAGGAATTGAGCTCTCTCTCAGCGGCAATATTATGGACAAGGGTGGATTTAGATGGGATTTCAATATTAACTATAGCAAGGTAGAAAATAAGGTATTGTCTTTATACTCCGTAGGAGGTGTGCCAGTACCTTTTGTTGAGAATGGTGGGTTCAATATTATAAGAGTAGGAGATCCACTTGATATTATTTTTGGTAACAGGTGGGCTGGTGTCAACACTGCTAATGGACATCCAATGTATTTTAAGGCAGATGGATCATTAGTACAGTTAAATTTATCTCCAGGCGGGTCAATCGGTGGTTATTATGTTGCGAGTGATAAGGATAATCCAGCATTAGGAGCGGCTTCGTCTTTGGCATTTGCAGACCGGGATGTGCTGGGTGTGTCAACTCCGACATGGTTTGGCGCTTTTTCAAATACTCTGGGATATAAAAATTTCTCGCTTGATTTTATGTTCAGGTATTCCGGAGGAAATAAGATCATGAATATTACAAGACAGGAAGCATTAATGAATCAAAGTTTCCAAAATAATGGTCGTGAAATTCTTGAACGTTGGACTACGCCCGGTCAACAGACAAATGTTCCAAAATTATATTATGGCCAGGGGAATAACATAAACCAGACCCAGATCGCTAACTCGAGATTTGTTGAAAAAGGAGATTATTTACGATTACAGAATGTAGTAGTAAGCTATTCCGTTCCGACGGCAGCCTTATCCAATTTAACGAATAACTTCATTTCCAGCTTCCGCTTCTTTGTGCAGGGGCAAAATCTTGCGGTTTGGACCAAATACACAGGTGCAGACCCGGATAACATTAGTTCGCTGGGATTGGATAACGCTGTGTCACCCCAGGTAAGAACAATTTCCTTTGGAGCAAGTGTTGGTTTTTAATTAACCTCTAAAAATGTTTAAAAATGACGAAACAATCAATCAACATACTCATCGCACTGATAATCCTGCTTACTGTTGCGAGTTGTGAAAAATCATTGGACAAAAGCCCATTTAATGCAATAACTGATAATGACGCCTATGCAACGGCGGATAGATGCCTATTAGCTCTCAATGGCGTATATGATGCTGCCCAAAGCGGAAATTACCTTGGTGTTGACCGGGGATATCCATTTGGAGCTGCCAGCATAGAGCAAAATGATGCCCGGGGTGAAGACGTTATTAATATAGCCGCTTTTTACCAGATAACCTATCAGGCAACTTACAACCCTACTACTGCTAACAACGTAGGAATGTGGGAAAATTTATATGCATTAATCAATAAAGCTAACGTTTCGATAGAGGGTTTTAAGACTGCCGGAGCAGCTGGCATTATTACTGCTGATGTAGCTACAAAATATGAAGCGGAGTGCCGCTTTCTAAGAGCTATGGCCCATCATGAAGCAGTCGTATTTTATTGCAAACCATTTCTCGATGGTAACGGAAATAAAGATGGAGTTCCCTACAGGGATTTTGCAATAAATTCAAGCTCTGCAGTAGAAGAGGCAAAAACAATTCCCCGTGGAACCGTAGCTGAGACTTACCAAAAGATCTTGGCTGATCTGGATTTTGCAGAAGCTAATTTACCTGCGACTAACAGCCCTAGTACGATCAGAACATCAAAAGCTGCAGCGATTGCTCTTAAAATGAGGGTAAAGCTTCATATGGGCGATTGGGCTGGTGTAATAGCGGAGGGAAACAAGCTAGTACCGGCTGGTGCAGGCCCCTATACGAGTCCGATCGGCAGTTGGAGTTTAACCGCGTCACCAAATGGACCTTTTACAAATAACACATCGACAGAAAGCATTTTCTCAATTCGTCATGACCCATTGGACAATTCAGGTGTAAACGGTGCATTGCCTACCATGTTTGGGCCTGCTAATTTAGGGGCCCGTGGCCTCGTCGCCATTTCTCCTATTATTTTTAATGATCCAAGATGGCTTTGTGATGATCTAAGAAGATCGTTGCTAACGGTGTCAGGAACAAATTCAAACGGTGCCTCAACATTCAACTATTTTACTAAAAAATACACAAAGTATACAACAAGAGAAGATTTTGCGCCACATATCAGATACGCCGAAGTCTTGCTTGTACTCGCAGAAGCAGAAGCACGTCAAGCCTCTGGTGTTTCCACCCGAGGTCTTGATCTTCTAAATGCTGTTCGTAACAGGGCATTAGCTTCTCCTGGTACGCAAGCTTACACTCCAGCTACCTTTGCAACCAAAAATGATTTAATCAGCGCTATTTTGTTTGAAAGAAGAATTGAGTTCCTTTGTGAAGGAAAACGCTGGCACGATATTCATAGAAATGCCGTTGATCCCGCATTTACCACAGGCGGTATTCCCGCAAAATATGTAAACGCCTCGCAAGGCGCTGCTATTTATAATTGCGGTGGTGCAATCAATGCCACACAAGCTGCAATCCCTTATTCAGATTTTCGCTTTTTATGGCCGATTCC
>DASVAM010000126.1:0-10427 GCA_036376375.1 Chitinophagaceae bacterium | reverse complement strand
GCATAAATAAACGGCTTATCACTAATAAAATAGACTTCACAATTTGGAGTGCAATGATGATTGATGAACCTTGCATCGTTACCATTTCTTCCACCATCGATCACCATTGTCTCATTAAGACCCATCACATACACCATGTTGGTAACTCCATTTAATGCATCGTTCACTATTTGATTCCTTTCAACACGTTCGCCCTCATACTCAAGTAGCCGGGTGCCTTTCGGAATTTTCTTTTTTGCAAATAGCCCGCGACCATGTATAGCAGAGAAACGTACTTCGGTAAAACCACGATCAATTACCGGAGCCAGTATCATAGTTTATGATTTTTAAACATGTATCTTAAACAAGCTAGAACTTAATAAACTCCACTCTCCTGTTATTTGCTTTACCTTCTGCTGTAGAATTTTTATCTGCTGGTTCAACTTCTCCTTTTCCATCTGTTTCCATACGGGAGCCATCAATACCAAATTCATTTATCAATGCATTTTTAACTGCAATGGCACGTTGTTTTGAGAGATCAAGATTTGATTTATCATCTCCATCGGAATCTGTATGGCCTATAATTTTCACTTTCAGATCGGGGTTTTCCTTCAATACACCCGCAATATCTTTTAAGGCACCGTATGATTGTGGTTTGATCACGTCTTTGCCAACATCAAATAAAATTCCTCTGGTAACAAATTTCCCCTCGGTAACAAGTTTATTACGGGTATCAGGAGCGCCAACAGCCAGTCTTAAATTCCCGATATAATAGCGGTCTGATGCAGTCTTTGAATTTCCCAAAGCAAAAATGATCGAATTATATTGCATGCCTGCATTAAGTGCTTTAGGAATATCCCATATTTTCTCCTCGTTCATATAGATCCGTATTCTTTGTTTTTGCCGCCAAACAGAGATTTTCACATGATTGCTGGCCTTTGAATAAAACTGGCCAGTTACAATTTGATTTTTTGACATTTCTTTTCCGTTGTCATACACTTTAAATTCACTGAATCCTGTCTTTTTGCTGGCATACATGGGGTGAAACCGGAATTCTACACCGTTCCTGTTCTCATAGGAATATTGTTTCCATACCATATAATCTGCCTGATTCTTCAATGCAGCAATATCAAAAAATAAGGCTGTTGAATAAAAATCAAAATCAGGATTGCAGACCAGGTCAAATTCAAAAGTAAAATTCTCAGGCAGTGATGTAATAAACTCAGGGATTAATAATCCTTTACTTTGGACCATTAACCATTTACCTTCTTTACCATCAATGGTCACGATCTCACCACCCGAGTTTGTATTCCATTTATCGGGAAAATCGCCTACAGCATCCTGGCTGAAATCTTCGATCACCATGACTTTTTCTCCTGGAACAAAATCAAATTTGCGATAGACTTCCATGGAAGGTGAAGGGCTACCCGTTGCGTCGTTTCCTCCAATCGATTTCTCCTCCAACGGAGAAGTTTTTTTATCATTTACCGTTGAGTCCGTCTTTCCCTTACCGGCATTCTTTATTCCTTTGCCGGTTTTGCTAAACGCAGAATCAATTGCGTTATCGACAGTATTGTCGATCTTTTGGTTTGTTTTATCCTTCGCTTTTTGTTTTGTACGGTCCATGACCTTTTTCACCTGGGCATTTGTCGCCACAGCGAAGCCCAGAAAAAAAACACCAAGCACAAATCTTTTGATAATTAACATGGTGTAATTGTTTTTAATTTCAATCATACTTTTTCAATATCGATCCCAATTTGGCCGCATCGGTTTTTCCGAATACATCTTCCTCCGTTTGCGGAATTCCCGCACCGTTTAGAATGGCATACCACATACGGATCTCTGGATGATACCTGAAAAAATAGCCGGCTGCCTGCCCGCTTTTGTTATGGCATGCGTCAAACATAACTGGTGTCATTAGTTCCTTTTTACCATAATATTCTGTACCATTAAACTCCAGGTAATAAGACACCCTCAGCTGTTTAAATATTTCAACGATAGACTGCTTGTCCTTATCAGAAAGCGGTCTTTTCTTTTGCGCCAGCAAGGTGGTGGGAAGCGCAAACAAAACCACTACACTTAAAATAATCAGTTTTTTCATATAGCTATGATTGGTTTTAGACTTTGCTGTTTAAATTATTGTTTAGACGGATCATTGCCCGGCGGAATATTTTTTAATGATGGCCTGCAACTTTGCCGCATTCGACTTTCCAAAAATTCCTTCCAGTCCTTCACTTCTATCTCTATTGATATAAAACCAGAAAGCCAGTTCGGGCTGATAAGATTTATAAAAATGACTGGTTGCGAGAATATCGATATCTATATGTGTTCCGGACCTAAGTGCCTTTACAACGGCGTCCTGCAATACAAATGAGCCATATGCTTCATTGGTCCCGAATTCCAATCGAAAATTCCTTTCGCCAATTGTTTTGAATATGTCACGTATCGCAGCTTTGTCTTTGGTAGTAAGTGTTTTCGGCGGTATAAGCTCATCGGGGTTTATAGATAACGTTCCAAAAGAGAATAAAATAAGAGCAATGGATAAAAAAGCAATTGTGTATAAATATCTTTTCATACAAGAAAATTTTAGATAGGCATAAGTACCGTGAAAACTAACCCCCGGTATATTTATTCAACAGGCTTTTTAGTTTCGACGCATTTTGTTTGCCAAAAACACCTTCCAGTCCTTCGGCGGGTGACACGGGTTTTGTAACAATAAACCAAAGATTTACGGTGGGGAAATATGTTTCCACCATGGCGTTTTCAATGACTACATCCTGTCCACTCACGAGCTTATCTATTTTATCGTGACGTCCAATAAATTTTGATCCATACTTGTCCGAGATGCTGAATCCTACCCGATAAAGATTGGGTTCGATCGTCCTGAAAATCTCGAGAATCGTTGCCTTATCTTTTTCGTTAATCGTCTTTTTTGTTCCTTGTGCATAAAAAAAATAAGGAAAGGCCGAAATGAAAGCCACGGATAATGTGGCCACCAGGAAATACTTTTTCATTTTAAAAATTTGAGGATGGTAACAAGTGATCAAATTTCTGTTAACGCGGGGTAGCTGCCAATCCCATGTTGATGGGAGTATGACACCCGAGAAATTTTACAGTGGCGGATCCCTTATCTAAAAAGCTATATACGAACGCAAGTTGGCCGTTCTTATCCGCTCCCAATAATTTCGTAAGTAATTCCATCATCATGGGCGAATCTCAACACCCTGGTCTTTTTATACTAACCTGTTGCGTAATGCAATGGCGATGGCTTCACCAGAATTGTGAACGTGAAGTTTTTCGTAGATCTTTTTAATATGTGAACGAACAGTTTCAAGTGTTATACCCAATTCAGCAGCAGCCATTTTATAACTATGACCCTTTACCAATAAAGCCAGCACGTCCCGCTCACGTTGTGTCAATGTTTCCGTTTCCTTTTTTGATGCGTTAAAATGGGGGAACATGTCCAGAACTTTGCGGGCAATTGAAGATGTGAGTGATCCTCCGCCTGCTGCGGTATCAAATACAGATTCAATGATCTTTGCCGGTGGTGTCCGTTTTAGAATATAACCGCTTGCACCGGCACAAATGGATTGAAATATCCGGTCGTTATCATCAAATACGGTAAGCATTAAGATTTGAACTGAAGGAAATGCCTGTTTGATCTGCCATACCGCTTCAATCCCGTTTATCCTGGGCAGATCGATATCCATTAATATTACATCGGGCTGACAGGCCTCAACATCACTTACTGCCCGGGTGACATCAGGAAAAGCACCGGTAAAGACGATACCGGGCGTGCCTTTGAATAAAATGGAGAGGCTATCGCGCATGTCATCATTGTCCTCAAAAATCAGGAGCCGTATGGGTTTTTCTATTACCTGCATAACTGGATCCTCCAAAATTAAACTCTAAAAAAAAGAATTATATCCCATAAAGATGTTAGACGGGTACATTGACCTTTATAGTTGTTCCCCTTCCATTTCCCGACTGTATATCGAATTGAGCATTCATTTCTGCCGCACGGGATTGCATATTATCGAGTCCATTTCCTTTTTTGATAGAAGTGTAAGAGAATCCACTACCCTCGTCTGCAATCAGCATGTGAAGAAACTTTTTTTGATAGGCAAACTCGATCATCGCATTTGAGGAATTCGAATATTTTGCCAGGTTATTCACCGCCTCTTTAAATATCAGGTAAAGATTTTTCTTTTGCTGTATATCCAGTTTTAAATGATGAATTGTAGCCGGGCAAGTTAACGTATAATAAATGCCTGCAGCTTCAAGCACTTCCGCTGCATATTCGCGCATACGTATGATCAAACTTTCGAGAGAATCATTTTCGGGCCTGGTATTCCAAATCAGGTCATCCATAGCATCGAGAGTTCGCTGGCTCCTTTGTTGGATTTTTTGAAGCAATACTGTATTTGATTCATCCTGTTGAGCATTTTTTCCCATCGACGAGCGTGCAAGAATGTTGATGCTGCTGAGCGTTGAGCCAATATCATCATGGAGATCACGCGATATCCGGTATCGTAAACGTTCCACTTCGAGTCTTTTGTTCAGCTGATACCTGTAAAGTGAATAAGAGCCTGCCACTACTGCTAAAAGCGCCAACGCCTGGAACCACCAGGTTTTCCAGAACGGTGGCCGTATGACAAAAGAAAAGGAATGTTCGGACTCAAACCAATCTTCGTTATTAATACTTGCTGCAATTTTAAAATGATAATTTCCCGGAGCAAGCGAACTAAAGCGGACAGCGTTGTTGTATCCGTTGCTGACCCAGTCATTATCCAAACCCTCCAGCCAGTATCGATAACGGATTCGATTTACACTGCTAAAATAGGGCGCCGCAAATTCCACATCGATCGTATTCTGGGAATGCCTGAATTGCAAAACATTTCTAACGCCCAGCTCCTGGTTATTCACCGCTAACCGTGTTACAATTATCTTCAGGCTGTCTTTTCGAATAGTCATGTTTTCGGGGATCATGTAATTGATACCATTGACGCCTCCAAAGAATAGTACACCCGTTTTTGAAAGGATAGAGGAACGTGCATAAAATAAATTACCTTCCACAATATCAAAAAAATTAAAAAGTTCCGGTTTCCTTGAATTCATATCGTAGCGTATTAATCCGTCACTTGTTCCAATCCATATTTTATTATGTTTATCAAGAAACAGGGTGCTCACGATAAGGTGCTTAAAATAATTATCGAGAAGTTCAACTTCGATGGAATCGCCGGAACTTTTTTTCATAAGAAATATCCCTCTCCCCGCCACCAGGTAGGTATTGAGCGCAATTTCCAGCATCGCAGAAATATTTCCCGCAACATCCATATCTGCACGAAAAACATAATTCATGCTGGAATCGAAACAGTAAAGTTTTTTTTGATTTACTAACCATATGTTCCCGCTTTTGTCCTGGTAAGCGAAATTCCCATTTTCTTTTTCACCGGGATAATGAATGCCGGTGACAAGAAAATTTTTTCCGTCAAGAAGGTAGTGGCCATCCCGTGCAGAAATAATAAAATCCCCCGATTTCAATTTGCAGATATTGTCAATAAAATCGTTTTCCAGCTTTCTTCTTGTCTTTGCGCCCTCTTCACTTTTCAGGAATTCGGGCCGCCGGTATTTTTTTTTCTTCGGATGGTATAGCCATAATCCGCGGTTCGTTGGCCCAAGGATAATATAATCGCCATGACAGGCGATTCCCCGCATTGAAGGAAAGCTATAGGTACTGGTATCATTAACCACCGGCTGGTAAGCAGTGATCTTCCCCGTTTCCAAATTCAATTGAGCAAAACCATTCAACGTTGCCATCCAAAGATTACCGTTTTCATCCTCAGCAAAATTTCTTACACTATTATGCCAGGCCTTGCTTTCTTCAAGTTCAGCATTCCGAAGCAAACCCATTTGGCTTCCGGTTGCCCTGAAGTAAATAAGACCATTGTAATGGTACAAAAGCCATACATTTTTTAAAGAATCCACGACAATAAAGTTGATGAGATCCATATGCTGTACAGGCTTGCCCTGAGAAAACAGTTGGAGTTTTTTGAACCTGTCTGTACGGGAATTATACAATAGAAGGCCTTGTATAGAAGTTATTAAATATTCATCAGGATTTAATTGGCCAAGATCATGAACCCGCAAAAAAAAGCTTGATTTACCACCGAGCCCTTTACCAATATCAATTTTGGTAACACGGTTATTCTTAAAATCAAACCAGTAGCTATAATTATTAAAGGAAGAAACAATCACTTTGTCTTTATCCAAAGCCCGAAACGAATTGACATCAATTGCCCCCGGCAGTTTCATGATCTCCCCAGTCTTTACGTCAATGCGACACAGCGAATCTCCGCGCTGGACAAAAACTTTGTTACTATGAATGTCCGCAGCAAGTAAAGCCATTGACTTTATAGTCGACAAAATCCCGGACCGAACCTTCTTAAATGTGCCGGCTGGACTGTCAAAAACATAAAAGCCTTTATTGGAAGTCGCCACCACGCCATAGCCGGGTACCAGGAGAAACTTACCTATCGCCGGCGCTTCCGTTGTATCGTGTGGAATTTTATTAAACTTTTTTTGCTGGTCATCATAACGATAAAAGCTGGATCGCGAAGCGGCCCAGATATTGTTTTGTTCATCGCAAATAATTGCATACATGGTCTCGTCAAACGTAAATTCTTTAACCAGCTTGCCGTCGAATCGCTGGATCTTCAAACGATGTAACAACCAGATAAATCCATTATGATCTTTCAGCACTTCCTGCATGAGGAAGGTTTGTAAACCATTATTTTCATTGAAGATCCGAACATGATAATCGGGAAGCTGCGTCCATGCGCACTGAATGCTAAAAAAAAGAAATCCTGATATGATGAGGGATTTTCTCAAGGCAGGAGGATTTGGCTTATCTAAATTTACAAAATCCCAGCCTTACCTGCGATAATAAAATACCGTATCAGCAAGAACCCGCTTTAAAAAAATTTTCACTCATGAGAGGATAAGAAATCACATGCTGATCCATGGGCAATTTTAATCCCATTCAAACCCCGGAAACACAAAATAAAATATCTTCCACAACCCATATTCATTGGCCACATACAATTTAAATGGGCCTTCAATGTTTATGTTTTGGCCGTTTCCAAGCTCAGCAACATATTTAAAAGCCCCTTCGGCATGACCTAATCCTTTTGCCTCAACCTCATCCCATTCAAAGTGGACGGAAGAGCCTTTGAATTTAATATTTTTAAAAGTGTGATAGCATTCCAGGCAATTACGAAGTTTACTGATCACCTCTTGCTTTCCATACATCTTTCCTTCAGGCGTAACGAGCTCGCCGGCGAATTCAGAACAACTGTCATCAAAACTTTTTTCAAACCAGTGGTCAATGAATTGTTGCGCAAGATTGCCAATATCCGCTTTATGATTGGGGTGAAATTCTTCATAAATAAAGTTGACTGTATAACCGGGTAAGCTGAAATCACTGATCTCTGCAAGAAACAATTCTTCGGTAATGAATTTATAAATAACGGAGGGATCATATTCTTCAATGACGTCAAGCACGACGTTTTTGGAGCACATTAATTTCAATATCGATACCAATTCGATATTTACATTTTCGGGTTCAAGTTCATTTAGTTTTTTATAGTTTGGTTTGCCAATGTATTCATAAACCGAAACCATTTTTGCCTTGTCATAGGAATCTTCAAATAACTGAACGTTTTTTAGAAACTCTTGCTCGATCTCAGGCGGAATCTCTTCCCTATTTCCACCAAATATTGCACCTCTTTCAGCTTGCAATTTGTGTTTCAAAATTTCATTTTCAAAACTCATTTCTTCATCCGGATCATGACTGAAATGAAATCGCGGATCCATCTCCTGTTCTTTGTCCATATGAATAAATTTCCCGAAGAAAGGTATGTTCAATCAGGCGGTATTTAATGGAGTTTTCATCCTTTTATCGGATATTTTTCTTAGATGCCGGTAAGGAAAACACCACGGCGTGGAGTATTCGTGGTCATTACATATTTCAAAGCTTATCTATGCATGCACTACAGTTGACATGTTGGTAAGACACTATTTAAACACAAAGAGGGAAGGGGTCCTGCGGTGTTCACCCGTCACTTTCCCGAAATGGTTATATTACTTTATGAATATGAGTAATCCTTATTCTTTACTCCAAAACTATTAAAACTCCAGCTTCCATACCTGGTTGTTTTGGTCACCCCCTGCGATATAAACTACATTATTTACAGAAATGACTAATGCTCTATCCGGGATCTGCTGAGGCAGAAGACCTATCGACCATAAATTAGTTTGTATATCGAAAATGTCGAATTTAGTTGCATCGGATCCGCCACCATGCCGGAGATAAATAATTTTGTTGTTCCTGATGACGGCATTCTGTGCCTGGTAGGTCGCCCACGAAGCAGGGCCAAATAATTGCATCACCGTTCGCTCCCCTGTGATAGTGTTCCAGGTTTCTACCGAGCATAGAGCTGAGCTTTGGCCCCCGGCAAGATATAATACATCATTGGACACCACGCCTGCATGAAAGACGCGTGGAAGCTGCATAGTGGAGGTGGACCATGTATTAGTAACATGATCGTAAATATCGATCGCATTCGAAACCGGCGCCAGCCATGGATCGCCGCCGGTAAAATACACTTTGTTCCCAGATGAAATTGCTGTTATAAAGTTTCGGGCGCTGCTCAAGGCTGCAGCCGACCAACTATTGGTGGTAAGATCATAAATGTCCACTGTGTTCGGTACGTTGATCCCCTGATTTCCCCCGGTAAAAAAAACTTTGTTACCACAGGTTGCTGTTGAGAAGGCATCTCCCACCCGGCTCAATTGAGAAACGGTCCAGGTATCGGTGGATAAATCATAAATATCAACAACATTATGCAACAATGTTCCGTCTTCACCACCGGCAAAAAATATTTTATTCCCTGCCCCGACAACTGCAATTGCATAGCGCGGCACACTTAAGTTCAATTTCACTTTAGACCATGTACCAGGACCTGCGTCATAAAAATGTATACTATCCTCACCAATAAAAGCAATCTTGTTTCCAACAGATGTCATCGCCCACGGCACCGAGGACAACGATGTCACCGGTACCAGTTGAGCATTTACAGTTGGCCTATTTAAATTATTGCATGCAGGTATTGAAGCTGCATTTACATTTACTATCGCGGTATCCCTGGAAAATAACCCCCCTGCGTCAGTTACCGTCAATTCAAACTGGTACACACCCTGGACGAAGTTTGTTACCTGGGTTTGGACAGCTACAGCATTAACAATATTAAATGTTACCGGGCCTAAAATTTTTGTCCATGTGTAACCAGTGATGTTATTATCCGGATCAGTTGATGCGCTTCCATTGAGTGTAATAGTAGTTGCAGGCAAAGTTATCGTTTGATCTGCGCCTGCAATGGCAATGGGTGGCCGGTTAAGTTGCGGGGAGGAATTAACAGTGATCTGGACGGTATCCTTTCCTAAAAGACCTCCATTATCTTTTACGATAAGTTCAAATCTGTAGATCCCCGTATCCAAATTGCGTACAATAGTCTTTGCGGTAGTTACGTTAGCAATGGTGGAAGAGGCGGGGCCTGAAATTTTTTTCCAGAGCCATTCACTTATCGTTCCATCCGGATCATTAGAAGCCGAACCATCAATAGTACTGCTGTCGAGTGGAAAAGTGATAAGCTGGTCGGGGCCGGCAACAGCGATTGGTGGTTTATTACCATTCCTGCATCCTTCACAGGACCTTTCTTTTTTGCAGGCATAAAAAATGATTACCTGCATAGAGACTGCTGCGTAAAGAAGTAGACTCTTGCCCAAAGAAATAATAATTGCAGATCTGGTATGAGTATGCTTGTCTAAGATCACTTTTCATTACAATAAAACTAAAGATAATGATTATAGTGCGTTGAAGATTGAGCATTCCTTTTTGCACTTTTGGAATTTAAGAGGTTCTTACAGGAAAAAATGTACTTATCGTCGCATCCGGATCATTGGATACACAACTATCTAATAAAACGCTATCGGTTGGTAAAGTGAATACCGGTCCGCCCTGCAATGGCGATTGGTGGTTTGTTTGTTTCCATTTAACTATTGGATTTAATCAAATAACACCTGCTGCCTCGGGAACGGCCAATGTAGGCAGAATCGCGTGAAGTTGGCTTTATTATGGCTTTTTCAGATACACAGCGTTATCAAAATCTGACATTAGCATGATGTCATTGTACGCAACCGTCAGCGTATCGCCTTTTAAAGTTGCGGTTGCACCCCAGCGGCCGGCAGTAGATACACCAGCCGCAACCAAAGCGCCACTAACGGGAGCATTATTGAGATCGATTATATTACCTGCAACTGACGCGGTAACAGTGGTGGCAGGGGGAGGGGGAGTTGCAAGTCTTTCTGTTTTTTTGCATCCCCAAAAG
>DASVAM010000466.1:0-3070 GCA_036376375.1 Chitinophagaceae bacterium | reverse complement strand
AAAAATTTTGATGCAGATGGTGATGGTTTATATGATTCATACGCTGCTATCTGGGCAAGTGATGCCTTACAATACAGCGGTGGTGGTGTTACCCATTCAAGCGCTTATAATTACAGGGCTAATCAAGAAGCTGCTCGTTTGTCAAAGTTGATTGGAGAAGATGGTAAGCCTTATGAAAAAGAAGCAGAAAGAATTTTAACTGCTATCAATAATAATCTATGGATGAGTGACAAAGGATGGTATGCAGAATACAAAGACTTGCTGGGAAATAAATTGCTGCATCCATCAGCAGGTTTATGGACGATCTACCATGCAATAGATAGCAAAGTACCTGATGCATTTCAAGCCTACCAGACATTACGATACATCGATCTAAATATTCCGCATATACCTGTTATTGCAAAAGGATGGTCCAACGGGACTTCTTCGGAGGAAGAGAAAAATTTATACCTGCTCAGTGAAACGAACTGGCAACCGTATACATGGAGTTTGAATAATGTTGTGATTGCAGAGAATTTGCACACAGCATTGGCCTATTGGCAGGGTAACAGGAGGGAAGAGGCATTTAAATTATGGCGCAGTGTTTTACTCGAGACGATGTATCTCGGTTCCGGACCAGGTAATTTTCACCAGCTTAGTTTTTACGATGCAATACGAGGTGAGTTATATCGGGATTTCGCCGATGGAGTTGGAATGGTTGCAAGATCATTAATGGAAGGTTTGTTCGGTATACAACCGGATGCACTAAATAAAAAGCTTGTAATTAAACCTGGTTTTCCTTCCGCCTGGAATAATGCATATATAAAAACACCGGATATTAGTTTTGATTTTGAGAGAAGCGGGGACAAAGAAGTTTATGTGATTAAACAAAATACTTACAAGCATCTTGGTCTGCAATTGATCATTCCAGCATTAAAAGATAATATTGCGGAAATAGTTGTTAATGGTAAACCCGTTAAATGGAAAGCTGCTCAAAATGGCATTGGAACGCCTTCCGTTGAAATTAATTTACCCGCAGGTGAAAATTATGTTATTACTGTAACGTGGAATGGTAAAGATTTAAGCAAATTATTTTTCCGTAAGGAGATATATAAATTCGAAAAGTTCGTTGTTAGCTCCAAAATTCTATCGGGATTTGAACTATATGACCCGCAAAAAGCTTTTAATGAATTTACTGTTGGTAACAATTTTCTTTCAGCAAAATTTGGAACGGGTGGAGGTCATAAAACCATTTTTATTAAAACAAAACAGGGCGCATTTACCTGGTGGCAGCCGATCGATATGTATATTATCGAACAATTTGAAATATCAGAATCGAAGCCGGTGAATGAAAAAATGACGTTTGAAAAAATTGAATTAACTCCTTTTTTCAACGATGCCGTAACAAATATTTTTCGAAACAAATATCTTTCACCAAGACCAACATCACCAACATTACAATTGCCGGTAACTGGTATTGGGAACTGGGCCTATCATTCTTTACAGGTAAATATTTCTGATAGCGGGCTAAGATCAGTGGCGGGAATAGAAAATGAATTTGTAACATCATCAGGTATTCCTTTTCAAACTCCGGGTTTTCCTAATGCCAGGAACATAGTGTTTACTTCCATGTGGGACAATTATCCTGATTCAATTACTATTCCTTTGAAGGGCAATTCATCTCATGCATATTTTCTGATGGCCGGCACCACCAACCCCATGCAGAGCCGTATCGTCAATGGAGAGATCATTATCAATTATAATGACGGCAGTTCGGAACAAATTGCATTGAGAAATCCACAAAACTGGTGGCCGATCGAACAGGATTTTTATGTCGATGGATTTGCATTTACAACCGATGCACCACGACCAATTCGCATCGGGTTAAAGACCGGGAAAGAAATTCCACCCGATTACAAATATTCGGCTATAAGAGGTTTTTCCAATTTCGCCGTTGATGGCGGAGCAGCAACCGTACTTGATCTGCCGTTGGATAATAAAAAACAATTGAAGAATCTTGTATTGAGATCAGTTGCAAACGATGTAGTTATTGGTTTGATGGGATTAACTTTAGTAAGATAATATGAGATCGGTTTTTTTGTTTATCGCGACCAGTATTTCTCTTTTAGGAAGGGCACAACAAACAGACAGTGTCTTTGTGTTTTCGTATTTTAATGATAATGGTAAGGATGGTTTACACCTTGCGTATAGCAGGGACGGATATAGCTGGACCGCATTGAATAATGACAGATCGTTATTGCTGCCCGTATTAAGTAAAGATTCATTAATGCGTGACCCTTGTATCATTCGCGGCGCTGATAATTTATTTCACATGGTATGGACAGTAAGCTGGAATGAAAGAGGGATTGGCTATGCAAATTCAAAGGATCTTATTCATTGGAGTGAGCAGCATTTTATACCTGTAATGATGCATGAGGATAGTGCACGCAATTGCTGGGCACCGGAGATTACTTATGATAAAAAGAAAAAGCGATACATGGTCTATTGGGCAACTACTATCGCAGGAAAATATCCCGCTGACCGGTCCGTTGAAAGTGGTTATAATCACCGGATGTATTATGTACTAACAAAAAACTTCAGGACATTCAGCAAGACCAAATTATTGTATGATAAAGGCTTTAATGTGATCGATGCTACGATTGTACCCGGTGGAAAGCGCTTTGTTATGTTTTTAAAAGATGAAACGAGAACGCCTCCTCAAAAAAATATCAAAATCGCCTTCAGTAAAAAAATAAATAAAGGGTATAGCAATGCATCAGTTCCCATTACCGGTAACTATTGGGCTGAAGGACCAACGACTTTAAAAATAAATGGCCAATGGATCGTTTATTTTGATAAATACCGTGATCACAAATATGGAGCTGTTCAGTCACAGGATCTTATCAACTGGACAGATATTTCGGATAAAATTTCTTTACCAAAAGGAATCCGTCATGGTAGTATTTTTAAGATTTCAATAAAAGAGCTTGATGGTTTATTGAAATTATAATTCAGGATGCATCAGGACGGTCTCATCTGACTTAAAACGTACTTTACACCAGTTAAAAAATGCTTGCTATTGAAAAAGATC
>DASVAM010000461.1:0-7609 GCA_036376375.1 Chitinophagaceae bacterium | reverse complement strand
AGTTCATCGATCCTGGTTCCTTCGCTTGGGTGAGTACTCAAAAATTCCGGTGGCTTCTGTCCTTGTGATGCTCTTTCCATTCGCTCCCAAAGAGGTATTGCTTCCTGCGGATTGTAGCCAGCCATCGCTGTCCAGATCAACCCAAATCTATCGGCCTCTAATTCTTGCTTGCGGGAAAATGGAAGCATAATGCCAACAGCTGTTCCCGCTCCGTACGCCGCCAAAAATAAGTTTTGCGTTTCTGCAGGTTTATTGGCAACTGCAACTGATAAGGCTACTCCCCCTAATTCGGTCAATAATCCCTGGCTCATTCGCTGGTTACCATGTTGAAGAAGCGCATGCGACACTTCATGTCCCATGACTACTGCGAGAGCGGCTTCGTTTTGCGAAATGGGTAACAATCCTGTGTAAACGACTATTTTGCCACCGGGCATGCACCAGGCATTAACTGCTTTATCGTCAACAAGGTTATATTCCCAATTGAATCCATTTAACTTTTCGGTGATCCCATTTTGTGCATAATATTCCTGCACCGCTCTTGTAATACGTAGTCCGACCCTTCTTACCATTTCAGCATCACGGTTGCCAGATGGGCTTACAACCCTGTTTGCAGACAGAAATTGTTGATATTGCTGAGTTCCCATAGCCTGGAGTTCAGATTCAGGTAATAAGGTAAGCTGAGATTTCTTAGTTAACGGATTTGTACTGCATGCGACTATAAACGAGTTCGCAACAAACAGCGATGTAAAAAGTCTGGTCATGGTAATTTTTTCTAATAATAATTCAATGATTATACCAAAATAGGTATCATGAAAGCTATGAAAAAAATTAATGTTTAAAACTTATTTCTGTTTGCACGGCGGCGTTGTCTGCGGCGGTCACGGTGTTTAAGTATGGGAACTTTGCTTTCATTTCCCTGGAGAAGTCGTCCGATATTTTTTTGGTGGGTAATGAGAACCATCAAGGCTACCGCTATCGCAAAAATTCGATACAGATCTTCCGGTTCATTAAAAATTACAAGTATAAAGATGGGGAAAGCAATGCTTGCAAGGATAGAACTAAGTGAAACAAATCTTGTAAGATACAGGACCAATAAAAACACTCCCACGCAGCAAACTGCAACAATGGGCTGGATCCCGAGCACCATTCCAAATACCGTTGCCACACCTTTCCCACCTCTGAACTCGGCCCAAATGGGAAATATATGACCCACTACAGCTGCTAAGCCAAGCCCGATCTGGAGATTGGTCATTTGTGACTCATGATCTAAATAATAAGGGATCAGGTAAACTAATTTAACCGCGATAATACCTTTGAGCATATCTGCCACCATGACAATTGAACCCCAGTTGGGGCCGAGTGTTCTGAACGTGTTGGTTGCACCCGCATTTCCGCTGCCATAATCGCGGATATCAATACCAAAAAAGTACTTGCTGACCCAAACCGAGGAGGGGATGCTTCCAATCAGATATGCGAGAACGATCAATAGAAATTCGTTCATGTGGCCTTTGTTAAAGTTGGAATGCAAAGATAAGACAAACGGGGCATAGATAACATTAAATTAATACACAGCCTACCCCTTAATTACGAATTCCAATGCGATCCAATTGTCTCTGATCAACTCTTTTTCGAATGTAAGGTTTAACACAGTAGTATTGCTTAGTATTTCATCTTGATCATCGGCAAGCAATCCACTTAGTAGAATTCGGCCATTTTCATTTAGCTGCGCGGTTAGTGAAACGAGGTTTTCAACAATCACGTTTTTGTTAATATTGGCAAGAATAATATCGAATTTCATCTCAACAGTTGCATCCGAAGCTTGTCTTAAAATTATTTTCTTGCAATTATTCTTTTTAAAATTTTCCTTAGCATTTGCAATGCTCCAATCATCGTTATCGATTGCCACAATTTTTTTTGCCCCCTTTTTTTCCGCAAGGATCGCCAATATACCGGTGCCGGTTCCAAAATCAAGAATCGATTTTTCATTGAAATCGATGTCTTTCATCAATTCGATCATCATAGATGTGGTAGCATGATGCCCTGTTCCGAAACTCATTTTAGGAGTAATGACAATTTCAAATGCTGTATGCGTGATTGGCTTATGAAAATCGGCACGGACCGCTACATAATCATTTACAACGACAGGTTGAAAATTTGATTCCCAAACCTGGTTCCAGTTTGTTTCGGCGATTTTTTCTTTTGTATAGGGAGTTTGATATTTGAAAGAGATCTCATCTATAATAGCTTTGTCAAAGCTTTTACTATTGATAAATGCATCAAGACCTGTACTTTTTTCTTCAAATCCTTCATAGCCCGCGTCAGCCAATTGAGCGATCAATATTTCTTTTTGCTCTGGTTGCAGATCGTTAAAGCTGATTTTTATATAATCCATTTCAATGCAAAATTAAAAACCCCGGTGATCGGCCGGGGGTTTTTATTAGTTTCCTGCTGGTTTATCCTGTCTCTCAGGTTTTGGTATCAGTACTTTTCTGGATAGCTTGAATTTGCCCGATTTCGGATCAGTGCCGATCAGTTTCACTTTTATCTGGTCACCTTCATTCAACACTCCGTCTAGTGTTTCAAGACGTTTCCAGCTTACTTCGCTGATATGCACCAGTCCTTGTTTGCCGGGCAGGAATTCAACAAATGCTCCGAAAGGCATGATTGATTTTACAGTGGCTTCATAAACATCTCCAACAACCGGCACCGCCACAATTCCTTTGATCCATGCTTCAGCTTTTTCGACTCCTTCTTTATTTACACCAAATACACTCACTTCACCCATATTATTAACTTCTTCAATGTTGATGGTGGTTCCCGTCACCCGTTGCATTTCCTGTATCACTTTACCACCCGGCCCGATAACGGCACCGATAAATTCCCTGTCAATAAACATTTTCACCATTCTTGGAGCATGCGGTTTCACTTCACTTCTTGCCTCCGGAATACAATTGTACATCGCATTAAGTATGTGCAATCGCCCACGCTTGGCCTGTTCCAATGCCTGCGACATTACTTCCATTTTCAAACCGTCAACTTTTATATCCATCTGCACACCGCAAATACCATCACGGGTACCCGTTACTTTAAAATCCATGTCTCCTAAATGATCTTCATCACCAAGGATATCACTCAGTATGGCGTATTTATCGTCCTTTGTGATTAATCCCATCGCAATTCCGCTCACATGTTTTGGAAAAGGAATTCCTGCATCCATCAATGCTAATGAACCAGCACAAACTGTCGCCATTGATGAAGAGCCATTTGATTCCAGTATATCACTCACTACACGAACCGTGTACGCAAAATTATCGGTAGGCATCATTTGTTTCAATGAACGCATAGCAAGGTTTCCATGACCAACTTCTCTCCTGCCCGGCCCTCTCATCATTTTTACTTCACCGGTAGAAAATGGAGGGAAATTATAGTGCAGGAAGAATTTTGAATCAAAAGATTTCGCAGCGCTTTCCACCAATAATTCATCTAACGGTGTTCCCAGTGTAATAGTAGTCAGCGATTGGGTTTCTCCTCTTGTAAATAAAGCTGCTCCGTGTGGAGATGGCAATACATCCACTTCCATATCCAAAGCACGAATATCTTCCAGACCGCGTCCATCAAGTCGAACTTTCTCATCAAGTATCATGTCCCGAACCACATAATATTGCAGATCGCCATAATATGCACTCACTTGTTTCTTTGTCAGGCTGGGCATTTCCTCGCCTTCAGGAAGATTCAAACCAGCTTTGATATGCTCCATTAGTTCATCCTTCACCGCTGAAAACCGATCGCTGCGTTCATGTTTGCTCAGTTTGCTCCTGGAAATCTCATCAACCTTTTGTTTTGCAAAAGCATTTACTTTTTCACGAAGCTCCTCATTATGCTCTGGCTTTTTGTAATCCCTTTTACCTTTTACACCAACCATATCACGAAGCTCTTCCTGTGCTTTGATCTGTATCCTGATGGCATCGTGTGCCACTTCCAAAGCCTTTATCAGGTCGGCTTCACTACATTCCTGTGCCTCACCTTCCACCATCATCAGGTTTTTTTCTGTAGCGGCAATTATAAACTCGAGGTCAGCATCTTCTAATTCAGCACGATTGGGGTTTACAATAAATTCGCCATTATTTCTTGCCACACGAACCTCAGAAATAATTTCTTTAATAGGAATATCTGATACAGCCAGTGCAGCTGATGCGGCTAAGCACGCCATGGAGTCGGGCATTATTTGTTCATCGCTTGAGATAAGTGTTATCAATACCTGTACGTCGCATAAATAATCGTCGGGGAATAAAGGACGTAAAGCACGGTCGACAAGTCTTGAGGTCAGTACCTCGTAGTCGTTCAGCTTTGCCTCTCTTTTAAAAAACGAACCTGGAATGCGGCCTGCAGATGCAAATTTTTCCTGGTAGTCTACAGACAACGGAAAAAAGTCCTGTCCTTCTTTAGGTTCTTTGTTTGCAACCACTGTTGCCAGCAGCATGCATTTACCAATACTTACGGTTACGGCGCCGTCAGCCTGGCGGGCCAGTCGCCCTGTTTCGATGGTAACCATGCGGCCACCGCCTATATCAAATGTTTTACGAATAGGTTGTTGTAGCATTTGTTTGAAGTTTGAGGTTTGAGGTTCGAAGTTGTTGAACACCCAAACAATTTGAAGAATAATTATGTGCCCGGCTTATCACTACTATTTAGCCTCACTTGCGTCGCACTCTTCTACGTTCTTATCGCTATTCAGCAAGATTGAAATGCTCAGAACAATAAAGAAATTACAAAGTGTCGGAAACTAAAAGTCCCCTTTAGGGGATTTAGGGGCACTTATTTTCTGATACCGAGTTTCTCAATCAGCTGGCGATAACCTGTAAGGTCCTGTTTCTGAAGATAGTTCAGTAAACGCTTCCGTTTACCAACCAACTGCATCAGGCCGCGGTGAGTTGAAAAATCTTTTTTGTTTGCCTGAAGATGTGATGAGATCTGGTTCATACGCTCGGTTAATAAAGCGATCTGACCCTCAATTGATCCCGTGTTTGATTCTTTTCCGCCATATTGCGCGATGACGGTCGACTTTTTTTCTTTTGTTAAAGGCATCTGTTTAATTTTTACATTTTTCCGAAGGTCTTAATGACTCCTTGGGAGAACCCCTTCGGGGCATCCGATTTTAATCGATTCTACATCCGATTATTTGTGGCGGCAAAGGTAAGGTTATCAGCCTTATAAACAAAGAAATCACCCATTTTGATTTAGCTTTGCACTTTCTAATTTTTCCACAAAATGTCTGAAGAACAATTTTCAGAAGATACCCGGAATATCCTTGGCCTTCAATTGCCTACGGATCCACGTTGGGTTGATCTCGCCGGTAAATCCCTGGAAGAAATTCTGACCGATCATGCGTATTGTGAGCAGAAGGCTGCTACCGCCTGCATCTCCCTGATCCAGCGGTTCAGCGAAAAGGAAAGGCTTGTTAAAGACCTTTCTCCTATTGTGACCGAAGAGTGGGGCCATTTCAGGCTGGTGCTCCAGGAATTGGAAAAAAGGAATTTAAAGCTGGGGAAACAACGAAAAGACGAATATGTAAACAAGCTGATCGAATTTCAGAAACAAGGTGGCAGCGTCGAAGACCGGATGTTAGATCAATTATTGACGATGGCATTGATCGAGGCAAGAAGTTGTGAAAGATTCAAAAGATTAAGTGAAGGATTGAATGATCAATATCTCCGCAATTTTTACCGTCGTTTTATGGAAAGTGAAGCGGGACATTACACCTTATTCATTGAACTTGCAGAAACTTATATTGATAAAGAAAAAGTGAGAAAGCGCTGGGCCGAATGGCTCCAATACGAAGCCAATGTTATTAATAACATGGAAGTGAGAGGAGACCGAATCCATTAATTGCTAAATTCTTTTTCCAGCTCTCCGACCCCATCTCCGATATCTGCAGCAAATACATCTGGTTTATAACCGATTTTTTCTTCATAATAGGCTGAGATCTTAGAGGAGAAGTCCTGAAATTTATTTTTTTTCACCAAAGCAATAGCACAACCGCCAAAGCCTGCACCGGTCATTCTTGCACCGATACAATCATCATAAGCCTTACAAAACTCGACGATGGTGTCCAGTTCTTTTCCGCTTACTTCATACCAATCTTTTAATGATTGATGGGATGCATACAGTAGTTTTCCAAAAGTTGTCATGTCGTTTGCTTTTAAAGCAACTGTTGCTTCCTCCACCCGGAAATTTTCACTGATCACATGCAAGGCCCTTTTATCCAATACGGGGTCCTTTATGAGATGACGATGATCTTCGAAGGTCTTAAGATCTACGTCGCATAGATGAGTTACATTTAATTCTTTTTTAAGAGCCTTTAATGCCCTGCCGCATTCGGCGAAGCGTTCGTTGTATTTTGAATCGGCAAGGGTTCTTTGCTTATTGCTATTGATGATTGCAAGAGTATAATCCCCGGTTTCAAATGGCAGGTATTCATATTCCAGTGTATCGCAGTTCAGTAAAATGGCTTTATTCTTTTTTCCCATCGCTACCGCAAACTGATCCATGATGCCTGAATTGACACCGATAAATTCATTCTCCACCTTTTTACCCATTAGAGCAATTTCCTTATTGGAGATATTTAGTGCAAACAGTTGATTTAATGCAAAGGCCGTTAATACTTCTATCGATGCTGATGAAGAAAGCCCTGCTCCAATTGGAAGATGGCCGTAATACAACATGTCCAGGCCGGAAATATCGTTGCCATTCCCGACTATTTCGTTAATCACACCCAATGGATAATTGAACCAATCCCTGCCTGTTTTTGAATAAGAATCTTGTAAACGAAAATCTGCTTTCTCTGCAAAGTTCATCGAGCTAAATCGCAACAGTTTGTTATTGTTTTTTGAAATGCCCAGCCATGTTCCCATTGAAATTGCGCACGGCATTACCTTGCCGCCATTGTAATCAATATGTTCGCCGATAAGATTAACGCGACCCGGGCAAAAGAAAATATGATCCGGCGTCTTTCCGAACTGTGTAGAAAATTCTTTTATTATTGCATCTTTGTTCATTGATATGCCTGTCGATAAAAAATTTTGTTGCAAAAATACACAGGGTGAAGATATTTATTTGTTTACAATGACGAATAAATACGGCACCACGGTAAGTATAACCAATTACGGTGCCATTATTACTTCATTTAAGATAAAAATGGACGATGGGTCTTTTAATGATATTGTTTTAGGATTTGATAATGTGGAGGATTATTTATCGGAGAGGTATTTGAAGAATTATGCCTATCTCGGTGCTGCCTGCGGTCGTTATGCAAACAGGATCAAAAATGGAAGATTTACATTGGACGGAAAAGAATACCAGCTGACACAAAACATAGGACATGATATCTTACATGGCGGCAAAGAAGGGTTTGATAAAAAAACCTGGCAGGTTATTTCCGTACAAGAAACGCCGGGTCCGATCCTGGAATTAAAATATTTGAGTCCTGATGGAGAAGAGGGTTTTCCCGGAAATCTTGAAACCATTGTTCGGTTTGAATTGAATGAAATGAATGAATTGAGTTACGAATTCACCGCCACCACTGATAAGCCAACGGCTGTCAATCTTACTC
>DASVAM010000458.1:0-6164 GCA_036376375.1 Chitinophagaceae bacterium | reverse complement strand
AGTTCATGAGATAAAAGTTGATGGTATCCAGGCTCCCCTGGCAAAGAAAGACGCCGAGCTTATCATTTTTGGTGAGAGCAGCGATAAGATCGTTTATAATCTTGCCAATTGTTGCAAGCCGATTCCGGGCGATGATGTGTTCGGGTTTGTAACGACGGGCAAAGGTCTTACCATTCATCGCACGAATTGTCCCAATGCTGCCAAACTGATGGCTAATTTTGGCCATCGCATCGTAAAGACCAAATGGGCAAAAAATAAAGAAATATCCTTCCTTACGGGCTTAAAAATAGTTGGACTTGATGATGTGGGTGTCGTAAATAAGATCACAAGCCTTATATCCGGGGAATTACGCATTAACATTGCCGCTCTGACAATTGAAGCGAAGGAGGGTGTGTTTGAAGGAAATATCAAACTTTATGTACACGACAAAGAGGAATTGGACGAGTTGGTTCGCAGGTTGTACTCGCTTCCAGGCATTGAGAAAGTAGACAGGTACGATACGGAATTATGATTGTAATAAACAGGATTAGTCATGATCCTGACAGTTCCGATTTGCGAAAGCTGGCCAACTACTGCTATGAGAAAGTACCCGCTGGGACTGCTGATTATTTTATCTACTTGTTTCGGACGAGCCGGTACTTAACAACCTTTCGGTATCAGCTTCACCTGATGTGACGATATGGGAAGGGACTTCAGCACGATTAAATGTAACCAGCAACGCCAAAAATTTTCATGTACGCCCGCTTCGGGCTTAAATAATCCAAGTATTCTGACGTTACGTATCATATAACGCTACCACCCCGGCAGCACGCCGAGGTGACGGAAAGTAACTGTAAAGCTGTATTACGGCCCGGCGATCTAAATGCCAACAGGTTTACACTAAAAGGCCATGGAAAAAATGACAAATTCAAACCTTTTACCGTGGGAATAACAAATTTGAATTATTTCCGCGTTTATAATCGTTGGGGGCAATTAATATTTTTCTCTGCAAAATTAAATGACGGATGCACGGCCGTGTAACCGGACTGGAACAACCTTCCGGAACTTACGTTTGGATGGTTCAGGTTGTGGACCGCAATGGTAAAGCGATCACTAAAAAAGGAACGGTGACTTTAATTCGATATAATACCCCACCCTTAAAGGGCTTACGAAACATCATTTTAATAGTTAAACATTTGTGGAAAGAAAAAACATATCCCCGCTGAATTATTTCTACTTCTTTTTTTTCATCCCTTATTTTTGCCTTGCTTCAGTTGAAGGTTTTAATATTGCTCAATAGGAATTCTGTTGTCAAACGGAGTCCCCGCCTTTGGGCGGGACAACAGAACTTCAATAGTAGTATCCAGCTGAGACAAAAAATTTTATTATTAAATAAAAATGCTTTTCTAAAGCGGGGAAATCAAAGCCCCCTTTAGGAGTTTTGGGGGTTATATGATTGATGTTATACTTGGTTTGCAATGGGGTGATGAAGGAAAAGGAAAGATCGTCGATTTTTTTGCTTCGAAATATGACCTTATTGCAAGATTCCAGGGCGGACCAAATGCCGGGCATACATTGTATGTGGGGGAAAGAAAAGTTGTGCTTCATCAAATTCCGTCAGGAGTTTTTCATGCAAATACGATCAATCTTATTGGAAATGGAGTGGTGCTCGATCCTGTGACATTAAAAAGGGAATGCGATACTGTTTCATCCTTTGGCGTCGACCTTAAAAAAAATCTTTTTATTTCTGAAAGAACGCATCTTATACTTCCGACACACCGGGCTTTAGATAAGGCTTCTGAACTTTCAAAAGGACAGGAGAAGATCGGTTCGACATTGAAGGGTATCGGCCCGACTTATATGGATAAAACAGGAAGAAATGGATTAAGGGTTGGTGACCTGATCCGCGGTGATTTTAAGATCGCGTACGATAAATTGTATAACAAGCATCGCCAATTATTAGACGCCTATTCTTTTGACGAAGATATTTCTGCATGGGAAAAAGAATTTTTTGATGGAGTCGAGTTTTTAAAAAGCTTAAATATCGTTTCAGGCGAATATTTTATTCATGATCATTTGTCCGCGGGAAAAAGAATACTGGCTGAAGGTGCCCAGGGTAGCATGCTGGACATTGATTTTGGCACTTTTCCGTTTGTTACTTCGTCAAATACAATTACGGCTGGCGTTTGCAGCGGACTTGGCGTCGCCCCTCAAAAAGTAAAGGATGTGCTTGGCGTTACAAAAGCTTATTGCACCCGTGTGGGTGGCGGACCTTTTCCAACTGAACTGAATGATTCAGTTGGCGAAGAATTGAGAAGGATCGGAAATGAATTTGGTGCAACCACTGGCAGACCACGTCGTTGCGGCTGGATCGATCTGGTTGCTTTGAAATTTGCTTGCATGATAAACGGGGTCACAAAAATTGTCATGACAAAAGCTGATGTACTCGATGCTTTTGAAGAATTAAACGTTTGCACAGCTTATAATACTGATGGAAATAACACGGAGGAAGTTCCCTACCAAATGACGGGGATCAACCTGACTCCTGTGTATAAAAAATTCAAAGGGTGGAAAATTGATTCTTCCGTTTTGAAAAGCGAAAAAGATTTGCCTGCAGCCATGCAGCAATATGTACGGTTTATTAATCAATACCTGGGAGTAAAGGTGAATTATATTTCAAATGGACCGGGCCGGGATCAGATAGTTTCACTATCTTGAAAACAGAACAGTAAAAAAATCAGAACAAAAATTTGGAAGTTTTAAAACTTCGCTGAAATTTTACATTGATTAATATTATTGGTGTATGACAATGAAATCTGATAAAGGAAAGAAATCCGTCGAGAGTAATCATAAGCCATCCTCCGGTAATGCTGATAAGAAAGCTCCGTCAAAACCGAAGAAACGGGAAGAAGAGGAGGATGATGACGACTTGGAAGATGATGAAAAGATGGATGTGAAGCCAGCAAAAAAGGGCGCTAAATCTGCTGCTGCAAAAAAATCCAGGGATGATGATGACGATGATGACGATGATGATGGAGAAGATGAGCCGGATGAGTGGGAAAAACCGGAAGAAGAAGAGGAGTGGGATCCTGACTTCGACGAGTTTGATATACCGGCATCAAAAGGCAAAAAGAGTGGTGGTAGTGGCGGCGGAAAAAAAGGCCCGGGTGATGATGATGATTTTAAAGTAGATGAAGAATTTAAAGATTTATATGATGACAGGTATGATGATGACGAAGATGATGATTACTAAAATGCTTTTTATTTCCCGTTTATATTTTGAACGCAACCAAGACTAACTGCATTTTTCCAATCACAGATCTGGAGAATGCAAAGAAAAAAATGCTGAGCTGGGCAAACCAGTTCGGCATTTTTTGTTTTTTGGATAATCATCGCTATCAAACCAATTATCATTCCGTCGAATGCTTATTGGCTATCGGAAATAAGGGCAGTTTTGTCGCTAATGCGGGCACCGCATTAGACGGGCTTCAGCGTTTTCTTAATGAAAAGCCACGCTGGCTATTTGGTCATTTGGGATATGATCTGAAAAATGAAATTGAGTTGCTGACCTCATCACATGAAAACAGGATTGGTTTCCCGGATATTTTATTCTTTGAACCTGAGATTATTATCAGGCTTTCTGAGAATAAGATGGAGATTAAGGTTGAGGATGAGGCTGCGGCGGACAAGATATTTTCTGATATTATGAACGCAGCATCCGGCATACGGGATAAAGGAGCCGCCCTTCAAATTCAACAAAAAGTTTCAAAAGAAAAATATATTGAAACCATTGAGCAGCTGAAAAAACATATTCTTCGGGGCGATTGTTACGAGGTAAACTACTGCATGGAGTTTTTTGCTGAGGCGGCGGTTGTGGATCCTTTAGCTGTTTATCAAAAGCTCAGCAGATCTTCTCCGAATCCATTTTCCGCATTATACAGACTCGAAGATAAATGGCTGATCTGTGCCAGCCCGGAAAGATTTTTGAAAAAAGAGGGGAATAAAATTTTATCGCAACCGATCAAGGGAACTTCCTCACGGTTTTTAAAAGATGATACGAAGGATAAAAAGAGCAAAGAGGAGTTGTCTGCAAGCGAAAAAGATCGTTCAGAAAATGTGATGGTCGTGGATCTTGTCCGCAATGATCTTGCCCGTGTTTGCAAAGAAGGTACAGTGAAGGTGGATGAGCTGTTTGGAGTTTATTCATTCCCCCAGGTGCATCAAATGATATCAACAGTAAGCGGTGAATTAAAAGAAAATATCTCTTTTAGTGAGATTATCAGATCCACATTTCCAATGGGCTCCATGACGGGGGCCCCCAAAAGAAGGGTAATGGAATTGATAGATCGGTACGAAGAATCAGGAAGAGGAATTTTCTCCGGCGCTGTTGGGTACCTCACCCCTGCCCCTCTCCACAAAGTGGAGAGGGGAGTGGCGGATTTTGATTTTAATGTGGTGATAAGAAGCATTATGTACAATGCTTCCGAAGGATATCTCTCTTTTATGGCGGGTTCCGGAATTACATTTTACAGTGATGCGGAGAAGGAGTATGAAGAATGTTTGTTGAAGGCAAAGGCGATGAGAGGAGTGTTAACAAACTAGAATTCATCGCCGTGCCAGCCTGGTATACAGAATGTTTCATAGCCCTTTCATAATTTGTTGTATGGTACTGGTTCATAGCGGGTTTCTGATACATTTTCGGACGTAATAGTGTCTTTGCCCCAATGACGAAATTGTAGATTCATAGAAACTTCCTCTTTTCCTTTAAAATTTCTATTTTGTAAAACTAACCAGGGGAAAATGCTGTCTTGTTTTTTTAAAACTGTTTCATTCAACAAAGAGGATTTGAAAAAAATGCTTTTGTGTCCCGCAGCAGTGTTATTATTTTTCTTTCTTTCCGGGCAGGTTTCCATTATGAAGGTAGTGGGGAAGAATTCGGAAGGATACAAACCGGGTACCGGTATTTTTTATTCCTTCGATATACCGGTAAATCCGGGAGAAAATAATTGTGTTATCATTGAATTATTTGATTTCGCCAACTTTAATGTCAAAAACAATTCCGGAAAGGAGCCAACGGCTTACGTATCGGTTAAAACCGGTTTCCGCCATATTTTCAACGCTGAAGGTAAAACAGGATTTTTTATAGAGCCACAGGCAGGATACGCCTGGGCAACTTCAAATAAATCTTATTTAAATATTCAGGGAGGGCTTGCATTGGCTATCGTTACCGGTTATTCACTGGAAGTAGGTTTTAGTGGACACAGTCTTCTTTTCGGATTCAAGTATGAAACGGATTTACCCGGCAGGGACGAACAAATTAATACTATTGGTTTTCGATTTGCGTTCAATTACAGTTTTAAAGGAAACTGAAATTTAATTGTAAACATAATTCCACTATTTTTTCTGCAAACCAATCATAGATTTCAAATCATAAGGGATGCTGAGCGGCGATGTTATATCGTAAGGTATCACCTTCGTGCCAGTGTTAAATTAAAAATGAGTGTTGATGTTTAAGATATTTACTTAAACGACTTTTTCTCCGGTTGAGTTTTTGCCGGCGTAGAAAGCGACTGTTTAAAAGAATCAAGCATTAGCTGAATGCTCTCATTGAGAATATCATAACGCTTTGCCATAAACAATTCCATCTTATCAGGAGGTAATCTCAATTCATATTTACCATTATGAGTGATCAGCTTATCAAAGTCTGGATTGTAACGATTGAATTCTGCAATTGAAAATGTAATGTGTTTTGTGAGCACCAATGAATTATATCTCCCGCTGATCGCCTGTACTTTTGAATTCGTCAGCTCTGCCGGGCTTAAATTTTTTGTGGCCGGATTTATATTCGATGCCTGCTTTAAAACATCTGTTTCATCTTTGGTTAACGTTGTGATCCCGCCATCACCTTCCATGACATAATGAGTGGCAATAAATTTTTTTACATGATCTCTCGATTCTGCCGGTAAAAAATGTTGCAGGTCCCAGAAATTTCTGCTCTTACTTTTCCTGATAGCAGCATTCACATTTCCCGGGCCGCCATTATAAGCAGCGATCACCAGCAACCAATCATTGTAAATATTGTAAAGCTCACTTAAGTATTTGGCGGCAGCATGTGTACTTTTATAATAATCGGTTCTTTCATCAACATACTCATTTACTTTTAATCCAAATCTTCTTCCTGTAGC
>DASVAM010000450.1:0-3040 GCA_036376375.1 Chitinophagaceae bacterium | reverse complement strand
GTGCCAGCAGGATTATCTTCATATTGTACATCTACTCTCAATCCTTTCAACCCGACAACACCCTGGAGATCCTCAAGATCGTGATGCTCGATACCCGGCTTTATGAGTTTTTGATTTTGCAAAAACTCAATGTATTCTATGTATTCCTCAACATCTTTTGGCTGGCTATAGACGATGGCGATCTTCCCTGGTTGCGTGAACCGCTCGTTGGTGTCTTTTATATGTACTTTGTCAATTCTTTTCTTTACGATCTCGTAACGTATGTTTCCGGCGCCATCCACATCAAATTTTCTTTCATCGGCGCGGAACCGTATCGAGATTGGAGTGCTGTGTACAAGGATCAATTGAGTTGTCCTCATAGGGTGACTTAACTGCTTGCACAATTCGCTGGTCAGGCGGGCGGCTTTTGCCAATGTGGTCAATTGCCACATTTTCATATTGCGCAGGTATAGTTCGTCAAATTTTTTTCTTGGTGCGAGTGCCTGGCCTATATAAATATTAAACTCAACACCATCTGTTACATACCGTTCAAAATAATGCGGGAATATCTGTTGAACTGAAATTTGCTCCCGGTCCACAAACTTGCTTACCTGTTCATTTATTGTCGAAATGCTCTCTTCAAACTCTTTTCGATGATGATAGATCATCCCGATATTTTTATCAAGGGCCGAAAAGTAATTGTCAATGTCTTTTTGAACAGCCGGTGCTGTACTTTTAAGATGTTTGAAAATTGAAGTGACCTGGTTTTGCAAAAAATCATGAATGGTTGTTTCTTCGTCGCTCAACAATACATCGCCGGCCGCGGCAATGTGCTTATCTATTTTAAACTGGACTTCCTGCAATAGAGGAAAAGCCATTGTTGATTGGGCTTTCCTGATCACCGCCGCTGCCATTTGTAATTGTTCGATAAAATCGAGTTGAATTGATTGTGATCTTTCTACAGAGGAATTGCGAATGTCAATAGCACCGTAAAGTGGATATACAGATTCAAACCCTATTTTTTCGGGTTTGGGATCTTTGCCCTGCTGTTTTTGAATAATATAATTATAGGCTGCCTCAGTAAACTTCCATTCAACCGAAGGCTGAACAGCTGTAAACTGTTCTTTGATCACTTTGTCTATCTGGTTGTCCAGTGACTCGGCGCTTTTTTCAATCGCACGGGTAAACAACGGAATTGCTACATCGAGTTTATTAATATGTTTGTAATTAAGCTTTGATTCACGATCAGAACCGATCTCGAGGATTCCCCACAGGTCTCCATTATGTTTTAGTGGCGCCAATATCAGGCTGCGATAACCCTGGTCAAAATAAAAACCGAGGTATTCAACATTTTTTACCGTTTCGTCATCGATCGTTTCATAAATGAGCGGCTTATCAGTTTCCATGAATAATTCACGGCAACAATCATTCACACTATCTCTCTCCATTACTGCTTTGTAATGCTTGAATAAAAGACTGTTGCTGTTATGTAATTCCGAAAAAACATAATGACCGTTTACCTTGAAAAATGGTGTGATGCCAATTCGAATATCTTTTAAGCCTATCAGCGATTGAACCAGGTCCTGTAACTTATGATAAACATCACCTTCGGAAAATGCGTTCAGGTTCAACAGCTCGGATTTCATTTGCGAGATAACCTCTTCTTCCGTTACGTCGATTACCCGACCGATAACAATGCCTTCAAAGGAAAATTGTTCTATCGGTATATTACGCTGCAACTCTTCAAGTGAAAGCAAGCCATGATCTTTTTTACTGATAAAATCCTCGGGAATCGGTAGCTGGTTCCCGGTATATTTTACATCAATATAACGGGTGTCCAATTGCAGTTCCATATATTTTACCAAACCAGAATGTGGATCATGATAAGGATGGACTGAGGAAACAAATTCAGGAGCACTGAATTTGCAGTACTTTTTCAGAATAAGGTTATAGGCAGCCACCAACCTGTCATGTTCAAGGTCTCTGCCTGTATCATCGGGCACCTTAATATTAACAGTTCCCGGTTCAATAAATAGCATATTAAACAGACGGGAAGAATAAATAGTAGTATAAGAAAATGGAAGAGCAACCGAATAAAGCATTTCATGCTCGCTGGCAGTAGGAGGAAAAATGATACTCAGCAGCATTTGCATCCATTCATGATGCGGTTCCAAAATAGAAAGATCATCAATCGCCTCCTGCAATTCCGGATGTTGATCTGCATATTCCAGAATACCGGCATAAAGTTTTTTTACACCGGCGGAAGAACTATGGGTCAGCGCCCTTCTGAGAACATTTAGCAGTGGCTGAAAAGATACTTTACTTTGATAATGTGCCTTATTATACGTCGCTTTTACATCCATGTCTTAAAAATTAAAATGAGCGTTGGCAAAGTGCGGATTTATTCGATGTATAGTATCATTATAAAATTAATAAATGCTTTTTAGTTTGTTGACTTTTTTGACCGGTGACTTTTTTCAGCATTATTTAGTAAAATTTCCCTGCTTAGTTTGAAATACCGGCACACAGGTCTTACTCCACATTCGCCGCATTTAGGGTGACGGGCAATGCAGACATAACGGCCATGCAAAATAAGCCAGTGATGAGCTTTGTGAATTAGCTCTTTAGGAATGTTTTTTATCAGTTCTTTTTCAACTGCAACAGGAGTCTTCGCCGATTGAGCCACCAGCCCGATCCGCTTACTTACCCTGAACACGTGTGTATCTACAGCCATATTGGGTTGTTTGTCGATAACGGAGGTTATCACGTTTGCCGTTTTTCTTCCAACGCCAGGCAATTGGATGAGTTCATCAACGGTCATGGGTATCACTCCCCTGAACTTTTCCATTACCATGTTCGCCATCCCGATCAAATGCTTTGTTTTGTTATTGGGATATGAAATGCTTTTTATAAGTGGAAAGAGTTCATCAAAATTTGTTTTGCTTAATGAAGCTATATCCGGGAATCTTTTAAAAATAGCAGGGGTGGTCATGTTCACTCTTTTATCCGTGCACTGCGCAGAAAGTATGACTGCCACGATCAATTCGTACGGATCTTCATA
>DASVAM010000445.1:0-2964 GCA_036376375.1 Chitinophagaceae bacterium | reverse complement strand
GCTGCATTGTTTTGATCAAAGTCTTTATTAAAGACAATACCCCCATCTCAGTTGAATTTTTGCAAAGCGAAAAAATTGAAAGATCAAAAGAAGAAAAAACACAACGGATCATAGTTGTAATAATTATCATTGTGACAGTTTTATTATGGTTAACCACAACGATCCATGGCATAAAAGTGGGCGCCGTATCTGCCGTACCGCTTGTTTTCTTAACGCTTACAGGTATTCTAAAAAATAAAGATGTGCAAGGTTTGCCATGGGATACCCTTTTATTGGTTGCGGGTGGGTTGTCCCTTGGAATGGCATTACAAAATTCCGGGTTATTGGAGCACTATGCCCAACAGATGCGTTCTGTAAACCTTCATTACATTGTACTTATGTTCATATTAGCGTTTATGACAATGGCTTTTTCAACTATTATGAGTCATACGGCCACTAGTACAGTATTAATTCCACTTGGGATAGCGATTCTGGTCGGGTTTGAAACACAAATTTCAATCATCATTGGACTCGCAGCCTCTACTGCAATGTTACTCCCTGTATCCACACCTCCTAATGCAATTGCCTACAGTACGGGTTTTTTGAAGATCTCAGATTTCAGGGTTGGAGGAATTTTGGTTGGTTTGCTCGGCCCAATACTGGCGGTATTGTGGCTTTTATTGATCGCATGATTTAAATTGTTTTGATACTGATCTAATTCAAAAGATATTTTATGAATGAACAAACCGGCAATTCAATATTGCGTGACCCCCGGAGGAATAAAGGAACTGCTTTCACCTTAGAAGAAAGAAAAAAATATGGATTAACCGGTCTGTTGCCGGATATAGTGGAGACAATGGAAACACAAGTGCTCCGCGTACATGCTCAACTCAACAATTTCGAGCTACCAATTCAGAAGTATATTTATCTAAATGCCCTGCTGGATAATAACGAGACCTTGTTTTTTAAAACGATCATCAGTGAACCTGCAACCTACTTACCTCTCGTTTACACACCTACCGTTGGTGAAGCCTGTGAAAAGTTTGGTCATATTACGAGACATGCGAGGGCATTATGCGTCTCCATTGAACAAAAAGACAATATCAAAGAGCTGCTTAGAAACTGGCCCGCGAAGGATGTGCGCTTTACGGTAGTTACGGATGGCGAACGAATATTAGGCCTCGGCGATCTTGGCATATGTGGCGTTGGAATCCCAATTGGTAAATTAATATTATATACTGCCTGTGCTGGCGTGCCTCCTGAATATACTTTACCCGTAGTGTTAGATGCCGGAACAAATAATGAAACATTTCTTAGTGACCCACTCTATCCCGGTTTAAAGAAAAAAAGAATCAGCGGAAAAGAATTTGATGATTTTGTGGAGGCCTTTGTTACGGCAGTTAATGAAGTGTTTCCAAAAATTTGTATTCAATGGGAAGACTTTGCAGGCAAAGATGCCATTCGCATACTGGATACCTATCGTGACAAGGTTTGCAATTTCAATGATGATATCCAGGGCACAGCTGCTATTGCAACGGCAGGCATCATTACAGGAAGCAGGTTCTCGGGTAAACCTTTTCGTGAACAACGCATCCTCTTTTTGGGAGCCGGCGCAGCCGCTTTTGGCATTGCCCACATGCTTGTTCATAAATTTCAAAAGGATGGTCTAAGCAGGGAAGAGGCGTATGACCGGGTATGGATGTTCGATATAAACGGTTTACTTGTCAAATCAAGAACTGATCTTGCCGATCATCAGAAAGATTTTGCACACGACGCTGAACCTTCGAATGATTTTGCGGCATCCATACTAAAAATAAAACCAACTGCTATTATTGGGGTGAGTACAGTTGGTGGTGCATTCAACAAACAGGTGATCGAAAACATGTGTATTGTCAATGAACGACCGGTAATCTTTCCGTATTCCAATCCAACATCACGTTCAGAATGTACAGCCGAACAAGCTTATACATGGAGCAAAGGCAAAGCGATCTTCGCCAGCGGAAGTCCGTTTGCACCGGTAACTTATGAAGGCCAAATCTTTACCCCCAACCAGGGTAACAATGTCTATATCTTTCCTGCGGTAGGGTTAGCGGTATTTGCAACGGAAGCAAAAAGAGTAACGGATGAAATGTTTGTTACAGCCGCAGAAGCGGTGGCTGAACAGATCACAGAGGAAAACTTTACAAAGGGTTTGCTCTACCCTCTTATTAATGATATTTTAGAAGTATCTTATAATGTATCCATAAAAGTTGCAGAAAAGATATTCGACAGCGGGTTGGCTTCCATAGAAAGGCCAAAAGATCTCCGGGCTTTTATAAAAAGTAAAATGTATGAACCCACTTATAAATAATTGCAATTGAAGAAATGCAGAACACAATCCTTATCATCGAGCTGTTATATGTTCTGATACTGATCATCGTTTGTATCCGCATTATTTATGACACTGATAGCACAGTTAAGACACTGGCGTATTTGTTGCTGGCCATTTTCATTCCAATAGCGGGAATACTTTTTTACTTCACATTTGGGATCAATTACCGCAAAAGGGAGTTGTACACCAAGAAAATAATCAGCGATGATAATCTTTGGAACCAGATAAAACAGAATATCATCAACTATTCTGCACGGACCTATTATGATCTGCCCGAATCAGAACGACCCAACAAGCACCTTTCAAAATATTTGTCAAACGAAATGAGCCCGTTGACGCCGGGCAATGCAGCCCGGTTATTGATCAACGGTGAAGAAAAGTTCCCGGCTGTAATAAAAGCGCTGGAAGAAGCAACCGATCATATTCATATGGAATATTACATTTATGAAAATGATAAGATCGGCAAGACAATCGAAGAAATATTGATTAAAAAGGCAAAGCAGGGAGTAACTGTCAGATTCATCTATGATGATTTTGGAAGCAAAGGGATCCGCAAAAACATAGCGGTAAGATTAAGAAATGCAGGGGTTGAAACGCATCCATTTTACAAGATC
>DASVAM010000440.1:0-6454 GCA_036376375.1 Chitinophagaceae bacterium | reverse complement strand
CAAATTTGCAGTAAAAGGTATGGCAGATATCAGTGCTGAACTTTTAGAAAAAAATAATTTAACCGGCGATGATATTGCGTGGCTGGTCCCTCACCAGGCCAATAAAAGAATCATTGACGCTACAGCAAACCGCATGGGACTTAGCCAGGATAAAGTAATGTTGAATATTCAACGTTACGGAAATACAACAGCAGCTACCATTCCGCTTTGTCTTTGGGATTATAAACATGAGATCAATAAAGGCGATCTCATTGTGCTGGCGGCGTTTGGTGGTGGGTTTACGTGGGGAGCTACGTTGGTGAAGTGGGAGTATTGATATTTCGCCTTCCAAGTTAAATTAGATTTGTTATCACACCACAAGGATGTAGATCCCGTTATCCACACCAGTAATAAATGACGAAGTAGTAACAGCTCGGATTTCCTACAATTCCACTCAAAGAAATTTTACTTTTATAGTCGCCTTCGTTCCCGTCAATGAATGATTTGAAGAAATCGGATATATGTACAAATGCCCTGAAAAGCATAAAAACAACTCAGGATTACTATTGAAATTATAATTATTTCTTCCTGCTCCAAACAATAAAATCAGTTTGCAGTATTTCCTTAATGCCCTTAAAAAATAAAGCCGCAGCTTTCGCCACGGCTTTTGCCTATGTACCTGCCAAAATCACTCTTTTAAAAACTTTATTTTGCTCAAAATGTTATGACACACTTTTTTGCTCATTTGAAATCCTTCATCCACGGAAGGCTGGTAGTGAATACCGCCAAATACACGTGAGTTACCCATTTCATTTCCTAATTCTTCAAAAGACTGATAACTGCGTGCAGGAAGTCCTATATAAGCATAATGATTCAGTATAAAGGAAAAGTTTTCACCAAATACATCTGTAAGCATTGTAGCAACAACACCACCTGAAGTGGCATGTGCGGCCGGAAACTCAGGATGCCCGGGTGTATTGAATAAAGCATTCCATGTTGTGTACCCCATTACATCACGGATATATGTGATAGGACGTACAAGATTATACGTGTATTTATTAATAAATGCAAAAGCAATAGCTTCATACACTCCGATACCCACCTTAACATAGGCCAATGCAGCTACGTCCAATTTGCATTCCGCTTTTTGTAGTACCTGGGATATTATGGCTGAAAAGGTACCTCCGCCCGGATAGCCTGGTGCATCCCGATGATAAATAGCCATAGCAGTTTGTGCAGGTGTTAAGACTAAAGATTTGTCATAAACATTTTTCACCATTGCATAAAACGCAGAAGCCGGATCAGTAGAGTATGGGGGAGGTGGCGCAGGTGCAGCACCATCATAACTACCATTTACCATTTGCCTGCGTTGGCTGATATATGCATTTACAGCGCCAGGGAAATTAGGAGGTGTGCTTACCCAAAGACCCGCACCAACTGGCGGTACATAAGGCGGGTTAATGTTTGCTGAGCCATCCGTTGCTGCCCAGGCAAAAACTTTTGCAGCCACACCTTTTCCAAAAGCAATCGATCTTGCAAGTACTGCATCACTTACTTCACCGGCATACATTCCTTTCAGTGTATTTTCGAGATTATCTATATTGGCTTTATTCGCCGCTGATGCAGCTGGAAAAAGTCTCCTGTTCATTTCTGCCAGTGCAGCATTAGCACTTGCCGCCCAATGATATGCTTTGCCAGGTTCAGCAGAAGACATATCAGGAAAGCCATTCAGCTGGTTGGTGAGTGATTGATATGCAGGCATACCCGGTACTACTGACTCATAAGCGGCAATACCGCAATATGCCAATGCACGGTCAGCGGCTTGTGATCCGGCGCCAGGTGCTAAAGGCACCCGCAGCAACTCCAGTTGCATATTAAGCCATCGAACAATAACCTCGGAAGAAAATGTTTTTGTTTGTTGTAAATGGCCATTACCGCTATTATTAGCAGCAGCAATTTCTTCAGACTGTTGTTGCTTTGTTTGTACTTCTTTCTGACAGGAAATAAACATTGTCAGGCTCAGCACTGCAAGTAACAGTAAAGTTTTAGTTAATGATTTCATGATAATAAAATTTCTGGTGAATTAATTATTAGGTATGGCAACTTACCATCAACTCTAAAACAAGGCAACACCTCAATTGAGGGTATTTGGAAAATACCGAACAAAAATTAATTAACTCCGTAAACTGAAGGTTATAGAAAATGCGAAGTAAAAATTACACTAATTTTTCTTTTAATGCCTTAGCCACGGCTTCAGTGGCTGAAGCGACATGCAGTTTCTGATAAATATTTTTTACATGATCCCTTACGGTATGATAGCTAAGAAATATTTTTTCAGCAATTCGTGGCATGGGTAAGCCCTCGGTAAGCAAAAACAGAATTTCTTTTTCCCGGTCGGAGAGTTGGTAATCAGGTGTGGTGACCAACGGCGCTATGAATTGCTGAAAAAGCTTTGCTACTTTCGAGGCTACAACCGGATTAAACGCGACGCCTCCATTCTGCACATCTGTAATAGCGTCCAGCATTTTTACGGGGGATGTATTTTTTAAAATATAGCCATTTGCTCCGGCGCATAACGCTTCAAATATTTTTGTATCGTCTTCAAAAACAGTTTGCATTAATATTTTCACAGCAGGGAATTCTTTTTTGATCAGCCTTGTTGCTGCTATTCCGTTTATACCCGTCATTTCAATATCCATCAGGATCACATCAGGATCACTTTTTTTAATATCATTTTTCCAGTTATTACAACTCGTAAAACTTCCGGAGCACGTATAGCCAGGCGATCCGTTCAAAATAGAACGATAAGCATCCATCATAATCGGGTTATCTTCAAAAATAGCAACCCGTATTTCTTTGCTGCCAATCACATTACAAATGTATGTTGAGCAAGGTTTTTATGAGCACCCCCAAATGAGGTATTTATAATTCCAATAGTATGATAGTTCCTGCGCCGGGTCGTGACTGGATGCTGAATTTTGCACCAATTTCATCTGCTCTTGCCTCCATATTCCGCAACCCATTGCCCTCCGGCTTTTCTGTAAGGTTAAACCCTTTACCATCATCCTGTATCCGGAGCTGCCACTTAGAACCATTGGCAGTAAGGTGATAGTATAAATTGCTGCAAGCTGAGGATTTAAAAGCATTGTTGATGGCTTCTTTGCTTATCAAATAAATCGCCTTGCGTTGCCGGATAGATAAGTTCGCTGTTTCACTTGCTTTATCCGTTACAAAGTGTATTTTAATATTTTTTGATAAAGCGACCGAGATAGAAAAAGCTCTCAACCGTTGCATAAGTTTTTCAATACTATCATTCTGCGGATTGAATACCCATACCATATCACTTAATTTTTCAATTACATCCTGCGAATAATTCTTTACTCTTGATAAATAATCAGATGCTTCGTCCGGTTTGTTATTTTGTAATTTATCAGCGGCTATCTGGCTTAGGATGTTAATGCCGCTCATTGATGCGCCTATTTCATCATGCAGATCCTGGCTGATGCGATTTCGCATTTCAAGTATTTTAATTTTCTGATTAAGCCTGTAGCGAAAAAAAACATAGATTGCCGTGGTTAAAACTACCGCAATTAGAAAATAAAACCACCACGTTTGCCAAAAAGAGGGAATTATCCTGAATGAATAGCCTTGCATTTCGCTCACAACAGTTCCTCCCCTTTTCCTTACCCGCACATAGAAACTATACTTACCCGGCGGCAGGTTTTGGTAACTCGTCTCAAAATTCTTATTCGCCTTCACCCAATCTTTGTCATAACCATCCAGTTTATATTCAAACAGTAGTCCGGAATGGTTACCGTAGGATAAACCTGCAAATTCAAATGTTATGGAATTGAACCTGTAAGGAATTCGTAGAGCTGGCGCTCCGGTAATTTGGGGATCTGTGAGGGTTTTGCCGGGTGATCTTATATTGGTGATTACTATGGGGAATGAAGGTAAACTGTCCTTCTGTTTCAGGGAGTGAATTAATAATCCACCGCCTACTCCCACCAGTAATTCTTTGTTTTTGGAATTAAAAAAAATATCATGCGGGAATATGTTATCAGAAGTGTACGACGAAAAATTGAAAGCCTGCTCATCTTTCAGATCCAATAAAAATTGACCCTTTGTATTGATTGCCGACAGTCCATTGCCCGATAAAAGCCACAGGGTAGTATCATCATCGCTACATAAGGAAAGTACATTATTATTCGTAAAGCCAGTCTTCATATCAAAGCCTGTGAAAGATTTTTCGAAAGACATGCCCGGATTATACCTGAAAACCCCGCCAGAAGAGGTGGCTACCCACAGTGTGCCATTCGCATCCTTGTCAATATCGTTAATAAGAAATAATCGTGGAAAAATCTCTGTCCCGTCTTTGTCGTTATAAAATATCTTCTTGCCGGTAAACATATTGTAGCTGTAAATTCCTTCTCCAAAACTGCCTATGAATATTTCTCCTTTATTGCCAGCCGCGCTGATCGCTGTAATATTTCTGATGCGCTTTAAAGAGCTGTCTTTAGGGGCTATAAATTCTTTTTGCGCCTTGTCATAATACAACAACACGCCATTATAGGGAGCAAACCAATAGTTGCCTTCTTCATCCTGCAACATATCCCGGAAGGTCATTCTTGTGCCATTATCCGGAGTGGTGAACAATTCAAATTTCCCTGTATTTCTGTTATAATTGTAAACATGGTTATCGGTAAGCAGCCAGAGGTTATTTTGACGGTCCTTTTCTATGTTTATGCATAACTGCAGGCGCTTACCATCTGCATCAGTCATTATTTTATCTATCTTCCCATTTATACTATTGATGATGAATACGGCTGCGGGATTAAGGCTGCACACAAAATAGCATTGGCTGCTATCATCATAAAATACCCCACCCATATTGTTGATACTTTCTTTATCTGATACCGGGAGCAAAGGCAGGAACGAAGAATAGGTTGCCGAAGGGTCAAAAACAGAAATGCCGTTTTTTGTAGCCACCCAGCGTATATGGTTATTGTCTGTATAAACAGACATGGTGCCGCCCGGGGGCAGCGTGCCGGTAAGTTGTGGAATGTTTTGTTCCAGCCTTATTTTTCTCCTATCATTGCTTATTTTTATCAGCCCCTTTTCAGAAGGCATCCATATTTCATTTTGTTCGGGCTGGAAGAAGCTGGCGGAAGGATATTGTGCATTCTCTGCAAAAACTTCAATGAATTTATTATCTGTTTCATCATAGCTAAACAATTTGCTTTCTTCGGTCGAAATAAATACTTTTTTCTTAATAAGGTCATAGGCTATGGCCATTACATAGGCATAGTAGCCACCACTACCAATAAAACGGAATTGCTTTGTGTCTGTGTCAAGCAATACCAACCCTGTTGTGGTACCCAACCAAAATTCATGGTCGCTTTTTGGTGAAAATTTTTGAATAGACTTGTATTTGTATTGTTTAGTTACCGTGTTTCCCCGGGCAAAACCGGGCCAGTCATAGTAAGTAAACTTATCCCTGCGGGGATCATAGCTGCAAAATTCAAAAACATCAGATGCGATCCAGACCAGGTCGTCTTTATCGATCATAATATCCCATACTAAAAAGTTAGGGATTTTTCTTACGAATGTATCGGGGCTTGGCATCATGCAAGTCCATTGATTAGAGGCCGGGTCATAAATATTCAACCCCTCCATAGTGGCTACCCATATTCTTCCCCTGCTGTCTTCGGCTATATCATTTATTATTTCGTTTGAAATGGAATTAGCAGCAGCCGGTCTGAATACTTTAAATGAATGTCCATCATACCTGTTCAACCCATTGCGGGTGCCTACCCACATAAAGCCTCTTTTATCTTTATAGAAACAGGTTACTCTATTGTCTGAAAGCCCATCTTGGGTGCCAAGATTTTTTGTTTTAAAATATAATTGTGCCTTGCTGCTAAATGGTAACAATAACAGTTGCCCTGAAAGAATAATTTGTATCAGTTTTGACGAAGCCAAAAGCTACGATATTTATATTTCCAAATATATCCTTTCCTGCGTTTTAATGAACCTGGTTTTCCGGGAGTGAGTTGATTTACTTTTTCCTGCTCCAAACAATAAAATCAGTCTGCGGGATTTTCTCAATGCCTAATTGGCGAAGCATATTTACCAATTGCCCACGATGATAAGTGCCATGATTAAAAACATGCAATATCATTTGACAAACAGGTTGTTTATACATTTCTCTTTTTTGGGTATAGTACTGAAAAACATGTTCAAGCATTGGCTCTGTTGCATTGTTCACCCATTGCTGCCATTGGCTATTTTGCTGCAATAGTTCATTCGCCAGTTCCTGCATTGAACCTTTGAATGTTTCCATTGGCAAATTAATCCTTTCCTGCAACTTCATGCGTTGCCACCACACACTTTCCGCATGATACATGTGCAGCACGGTCGTATATAAATTCTTAAAGCTACTGGGTAATTCCTGGTTTTGTTTTCCTTCCGGCAG
>DASVAM010000438.1:0-4453 GCA_036376375.1 Chitinophagaceae bacterium | reverse complement strand
GCCGCAGCATATTTTGGATCAATGCGGAGGGCTTCCCTGAAATGAGACAATGCTTTTTCCGACTCCCCCGGTGTGGAACCATAACTTAAAAATCTTCCTTTCATGTATTCAGCATAAGCCTGTGGGTTCACAGGTTTAGTTTGTTGCGTACCTTTTGATTTATCAACAAGAGTGATCCGTAATGGATTCACTAAGGAGCTGACAATGGAATCCTCGACCCGGGAAATATCATCAGCTTTCATTTCAAATGTGTTTCCCCAGAGCTGGCTTTGATCGGCTGCATCAACCAATTGGCAAGTCAAAGAATACATGTTCCCATTTTGTTGCAACTGACCGGTAAGTACCACATCAGCATTCAATAATTTTTTTACACTGCTTATGTTTTTGGATGAATCTGCTAATTTGAATGTAGCTGAGCGGGCAAACACTTTTACATTCGGGAATGAAGAAAGCCGGTTGATAATGTTTTCTGCTATGCCATCGGATAAATAAAGAAGTGAAGAATCTTTTTGAAGATTTTCAAAAGGGAGTATCGCAATTGATCTTGGTGCAGCGTGCAGATCTTTATTAAAGAAAAAATATTTAACAAGAAATACTGAGGCAATTAAAAGGATCACTACGGCAGAGATTATTATAATGGATCTTCGGTTATTTGCTTTTACTTTTTTCAACTTGCCTTGCATGGCATCTCTTTTCGGCACTGCAAATCCCGGGTTAGCGATGGCAAATATTTCAATTGGCTCGTCAACATTTTTGAATTCAAAAGACCCAAGAGAAGTGATCTGCAGATCAGCATTATTTTTTACCTGGTCACGAATGCTTTTCGACATCAGGATGGATGAGCCCACTCCAAGGGTTTCTATCCGGGAAGCAATGTTTACACCATCGCCAAATACGTCATCATTTTCAAAAACTACTTCGCCAAGATGGAGGCCTATTTTTAATTTGAAATCGCTGGTAGAATTACAAGCCTGCTGTATTTGCATTGCTGCATTCACTGCATCAGATGCTGTGTTGAAACTTGCCATTGCTCCATCACCCATCTCTTTTATCCATTTGCCATTATTTTTTTCAATGATCGGTTTCTGAATTGCCCTGTTTAGACTGAATAATTCAAATGCCTTTTTTTCATCATTGCCCATCAAAGCAGTGTAGCCGACAATATCGGTAAACATGATGGCGGCAAGCTGTCGGGTTTGTGGCATTGATGGAAGGTATAACTTTTTCCCTGCCTGCCGGCAGGCAGGGATTGTTGATGTGAAGAACTATAGAAGGAAGAGCCTGTTATTTGAACAGCAACTTATCCGTTGATGAAGCATTCCATTCAAATCATGTAATTTTAAACTTCATGTCAACGAATGCAATTGAAGATCTGAAAAAAGTGATTGCCCTGCGCGGATTGCCGGATGAGCACCTGCAATGGATCGCCGACCATTCTGTGTATGTAGAATATAATGATGGAGATGTGGTAGTGAAAACAGGTGAAGAGGCGGTGTACATGATGTTCATTGTGGAGGGAATACTCACATTCTACATGGATGAAAACGGGAAGCTGGTTCATTTTTTTGATTTTGCTAATGATACTCTCAGTGGCGGCGCTAGTGGTTTACTTCCTTATTCAAGAATGAAAAGATCGCCGGGCACTTCCTTCGCTTTTGGAAAATTGCGGGGCTTCCGCATGCACAAAGAACATTTTGCCGAGCTGGAGCGGCTGAATCCCGAGCTCATTCAGCGGCTCATCGGTTATATGACCGAAAGAGCAAGAGCTTTTGCCACTACAAAACTGCAGCAGGAAAAAGTGAATGCACTTGGAAGGCTTGCCGCCGGCATTGCACATGAACTGAATAATCCTGCTTCTGCTATCAACCGTATTTCAGAAGAACTGACCAATCGATTGAATGAGAATTATCGCTTCACAGAAAAATTGCTGCAATACAACATTAATGCGGAGCACCTTCAACGTATCCGCCAAATGGTGGAAGAAAAAGAAAACATTTTTGCCACTGCAAAAAAACTCAGCCCTATGCAGCGGATAGAAAAAGAAGATGAGTTGACCGACTGGCTGGAAAAAAATGAACTCCCGAAAGATATATCTGTAGAGACATTTGTGAATACAGGTTTCACATGCGAAGACCTGGAAAACATTCGCAAAGATGCCGGGAAAGAAGCATTCACACAGGTATTGCTGTGGATAGAAAACTTATTGAGCTCACAACAGGTGATCAAAGATCTTGACGAAGCATCTGCAAGAATATCACATTTGGTTGGCGCCATCAAGAGCCATGTGCATATGGATCAGACCACCGATCTGCAACTCACCGACCTGCATAATGATATTGATAATACGTTGACGCTGCTGGGATATAAATTGCGACAGAAAAATATTTCAGTGAAAAGGAATTTTTGTGATAACCTGCCGCATGTGCCTGCCTATGTAGGTGAGCTGAACCAGGTTTGGACCAATATCATTGACAATGCGATCTATGCAATGCCGAAAGAAGGTGTACTTACAATTGAAACATCCTGTGACGATAAAGATGTACGGATACAAATAATTGATACCGGATCGGGCATTCCGCCGGAGATCATTTCAAGAATATACGATCCTTTCTTCACCACAAAAAAAATGGGAGAAGGTACAGGTATCGGTCTTGACCTTGTGAAAACGGTTATCAAACATCACAACGGAGATATAAAAGTGAATTCGGTGCCGGGAAGAACCGAGTTTGCAATTTGTCTCCCCTTAACTGAAACAAAAAAAGTGTAGCGAATGAAACTTCCTTTCATCATATTGGTTGACGATGACGAACAGGTGCTGCGTGCCATCAATCGTGACATACGAAATGAATACCGGCAAATATATCGTATTAGCGCCACCGATTCTGCAAAGGAAGCGTTGGAATTGATCGGGGAATTGAAATTGAAAAATGAAACGGTTGCGTTATTCATTTCCGATCAGCGTATGCCGGAGATGGAGGGTATTGAATTTTTAGGACAGGCAAAAGATATCTATCCCGAAGCGAAAACGGTTTTGCTTACTGCTTACTCTGATATTGAAGCAGCGATCGAAGCTATTAATAAGATCAGGCTCGATTATTATTTATTGAAACCATGGAGCCCACCGGAAGAAAAATTATATCCCATCATCAACGACCTGCTGGATGAATGGCAGGCATTGTATAAACCGGTCTTTGAGGGAATACGCATCATCGGTTTTCAATGGTCGCCCAAATCACATAAACTAAAAGAATTTCTTTCCGGCAATTTGGTCCCTTATTTATGGATGGATGTTGAAAGTGATGCAGAAGCGGAAAAATATTTGACCAGCGCCAAAATAACAAATACAGAGCTACCGCTGGTTGTATTGAGTGACGGTTCATTCCTTGTTGATCCCACATTGGCAGCGTTAGCATCAGCTATTGGTTTAAAACAAACTGCTACCAAAGAAATGTATGATGTAGTAATCATAGGTGGCGGTCCTGCAGGATTAGCTGCATCCGTGTATGGATCCTCCGAAGGATTGAAAACATTAATGATCGAAAAAAGTAATCCGGGTGGGCAAGCAAGCAGCAGTGCAAGAATTGAAAATTATTTAGGTTTTCCTAAGGGATTATCCGGCGCAGAGCTCAGCCAGAGGGCCATTGCACAAACACTTCGTTTCGGAACAGAAATTTTAACGCCGCAGGAAGTAAAAAATATTTCGGTGAAAGATGGATATAAGATCACGGAGCTGTCAGATGGATCAAAAATACATAGCAAGACTATTGTGATCGCCACAGGAGTAGCTTATCGAAAATTAAATATTCCGGGGATGGATCAATTTGCAGGCGCCGGAGTGTATTATGGTGCCGCTTCTGTAGAAGCTAATGCCTGCCGCAACAAAGACATATATATAGCAGGCGGTGGCAACTCAGCCTGCCAGGCAGCTTTGTACATGAGCAAATTTGCAAAGTCAGTGAATATCGTGATCCGCAAAGAATCTTTATCACAAACGGCTGCGAATTATTTGGTGCAGAATATTAGTAACACGCCTAACATTACTGTGATCACCGGCACGAATGTGGTAGGTTGTTCAGGTGAGACAGTGCTTGAAAGTATCCAACTCGAAGATGTAAAGACCGGCGAACTGAGAACAGTCCCTGCAAAAGCTCTTTTCGTTTATATCGGGATGAAGCCCGGGACGGCGTGGCTGAATGATACCGTTCATAAAGATGAGAATGGCTTTATTATTTCCGGTAACGACCTGGCAAAAGAACAATCCTTTCATACATTCTGGAAATTAGAACGTCAACCCTATATGTCAGAGACCAGCGTGCCGGGAATTTTTGCATCCGGCGATGTTCGTTTTGGTGCCATGACAGGAATTTCTTCTGCGGTAGGCGAAGGAGCAATGGCCATTCGTTTTGTAAGAAAATATTTATCCGAGGTATAAATTAACTTTAAACTATTAACT
>DASVAM010000418.1:0-5744 GCA_036376375.1 Chitinophagaceae bacterium | reverse complement strand
CGCTTTCTTGTTTCCACCATGCGGAAATATGGTGTGTCACGCCGCAAACAAATAATGATGGCTTTGCCACGGCTTGCTCTTGCATTGCTCATCGGTGTGGTAATCGCCCGGCCGCTTGAGATGAAGATTTTTGAAAAAGAGATCAATGTAAAAATGACGAAAAACCTCCATGACAAGATCCGGCTTAATGATAGCTTGTTGGCTATGGAATATAAAAATCAACTTGCCAATGCAGAATTTGAAAGACAGCGGCTCCTCGGTCGCAAGCTGGCGATCGAGGATACGCTGCACAATTTGCGGACGGCCTATTTACAGGAAGCAGATGGTACCGGCGGCAGCAGGCAGCGGGGAATTGAAAACATTACAAGATTGAAACAGGATGCATATAACCTCGCGAGAATTCAATTCGCGCCGGAATTATTATCACTGGAACAAAATATGAAAAGCCAGGATAGTATAATGGGCACGGCAAAAGCATCTATGGAAGATGAGAGAAAACAATTTGAAGCAACTGCAACAGCGAACATGGGTTTTCTTGAACGCAATAAAGCATTGGCTGATCTCTCAGCCGAAGAAACTAGTGTGTTTTGGGCAAGCCTGCTAATTTCCATGCTGATCATCTTAATTGAGATCGGGCCGGTGTTATCAAAATTGATCATGCCGCTTGGACCATACGATATTGCATTGGCAAAAGAAGAATTGTTGTACATGGCGAATGAGGAAGGTGAAATAAGAAAAGATAAAGTCGAACGATTTGAGCGGAGAAAGATCTATCATGAAAAGCAAAAAGAGATGAGTGACACCCTTGCTGAAAAAGTAGTTCAGTTACAACAAAAAAATATTGACAGGGAACTAGACAAATGGGAACGTGGGGAATGGAAACCGGGGGATCATCGTGCAAGTATGGATGAAGTGATGCGAAAAATAAAAAGTCAGTACCAGTTCAAAGAAGAAGATCTTTTATAATTGAATTTGATAGCCAGTTAACCAGGATAATACATCCCTCATCTTATGACCCGTCAACGAATATCGAGTATAGCCACGAAAATATTCGGCGGGTCATTTGTTTTATTGATCATTGGCTTTATCATTCCCCAGAAAATCATAATGCCCGTAGCTGGAGCGACGAAAAAAAGTTATTCTCAAAATTCTTTCTGGGCATATCCCTGGGGCAAGTCAGTAACACATAAAGGCGTTGACATCTTTGCAAAAAAAGGAACGAACATCCACCCGGCTACTGGCGGACTTGTTTTATTTAAAGGCAAAACCCCAAGAGGCGGCAACGTAGTTTATATACTTGGGCCAAAATGGAGAATACATTATTATGCTCATCTGGATAAAATAAAAACAAAGAGATTTTCATTCGTTTCTTCAAGAACTGTTATTGGCACTGTTGGCAACTCTGGAAATGCAATCGGAAAGCCTTCTCACCTGCATTACACCATCAAAACGGTGATTCCCTATCCATGGCGAATAGATAAAGGCATCCAGGGAAAAAGAAAAATGTTTTATCTAAATCCTATCACTTATCTCAATAAATGTTTACACCCGTAAAACAATTATCATCTTTTAATTATCACCTATCATCTCCCTAATAGTTATTGTTGTCTTAATGCAGGCATTGGTATTGGTATATTAAAATATGTTGCACCTGCTCCCATTCCCCCTTCACAGCTATTTGGCGGTGTAGTGCAAATTGCTCTTGTTCCCTGGCATTCTGCAGCCCAAAACATATAGCCCAGCATGCCGGGTGTTGTTCCGGGAATTTTTGACAAAACGGATTGCACGTAGTTTGCGGTACTTTTCTGAAGTGAATTATTGAAATTGATACATTCGGGAATTGCTTTTCTATCTACAAGCCATAATGATCCGGTGAATTTGGCGGGTGCCAAAGGAAGAATAGGTGGACCGTATTGGGGTTTACCGTCGATATGTTCCTGCCAGTTGGCAATTGCGGCCGACATTGATGGTTGCCTTGCTGGGACCATCGCATTGGCATAATCCAAAACAGGCGTAGTTGTATTAAGCCAATCAGCAGTAGCTTTTCTGCAAATATCAATGAGCCAGCGATCACCCGCTGCAAGATCAATAGTAAGGCGAGCCGCATGATTTACCCCCGTTGGATCATAAGGTAATACTGAACGATAGGCATCTATGAATGCCTGCAACCCGGTAAGATCCGGGTCGCTGTTCTCCTCATAATCGATTTCAATTCCCACTCCCAATCGCTGAGCGACTTCAGCAGCATGTAGTCCTAATTGTGTTGCATTAGTACTTAAGGCAGTATTCCAAAAATCGGTGTATGTAATTCCCCCGATTGAAAGCATGACCCGGATGCCACGGCTTTTAAAATAATTTACAATGTCCGGAGTCATTCCCTTTGGAACACCGTCAACAGTACCGCCATCGTTGGTTTTATTCAGCAGTTTTAAAGGATTGACAAAACTTAATATTACAATATTCACTGAAGGTTGTCCATTTCCACGATCAATAATCCAATGATTTTTTGAATCAAATTCAGATACAGTTCTTACTGTCGACCAGGTGCAGTAATCATTGCCTGCATGCCATACGCCATAAATCTGGATGGGAGTTTGCGTTTCCCCGGTTGGCGGTGGAGGCGGAGGTGGTTTTGATTGAACTTCTTCCGCCAATGGTTCAGTCTTTATTGTTTTTTGACAGGATAAGGTAAAAAGAAAAATAAAAACTGTTGTAGCCAGTAATTGAGTTATAGTTTTCATAACGATAGTTTTGGTTAAGTAAAATATAGCTGGGGAAGTAAGTTATGGAAGATAAGGAATAAAGCACCTTCAAATCTCCTGGCCGTATAAATACTATTTCTTAACCAACTACATTTTATCCTTCACACCCGCCCTCTTTTTCATTTCAGCAATTGGAAACACAATTAATCTTCCAACTTGTTTACCACCTTTATATGATACCACCTTCATAGTTGAAGCGTCAATAGGAATCTCAACTGGCTTTGAATAAGCAGGATAGAAATTATCGGGAAAAGAGTTATCAAACGTGTAATGAACAGCAACATCCGAAACTTCCGTTTTCATCTCAACCGTGATCCGGTTCTTCTCATTCTTTGTAAACTTAAAATCCGGTTCATACATGCTCGGAGCATATTTTGTTTGAGCATAATCGAATCTCTTAAAATGGTCTTCTACTTTTGTAACAAACTTGTTCCAATTCTTTTTTTCTTTTGGTGACCAAACAGTTTCAGCAATGGAGAACGCCCTTGGCCATGTCATATATTCTGCATGACGCATATTATAAACCTGCTCCGTCCATAAATTGGCCTGACCTCCTTTTATATATTTGGGATCAACACCCTCTGGCACTGGCTCAAACTCATATGTTTTACTTAAACGTAAAGAGGCATAAACAGGCGGTTCAATGATCGGATCTCCCTGCATATAATCGATATAAGCATACGTGGTTGGGCTCATCACCACCTCATGTCCCATTTTGGCTGCCTCGATCCCACCTTTCATTCCCCGCCAGCTCATGACGGCTGCATTTGGCGCTAACCCGCCATCCAATATCTCATCCCAGCCGATCATTTTTTTTCCTTTTGAATTGATGATCTTCTCCACTCTTTTTGTAAAGTAGCTTTGCACTTCATCGAGGTTTTTTAAATTCTCTCTTTTCATCAAAGCTTTTATGGCGTCAGATTTTTCCCAAAAATTTCTGGCTGTTTCATCACCGCCCATATGTATATATTCAAATGGAAATAACTGGGCAACTTCAGTAAAGACTTTATCTAAGAACTCATAAACTTTTTCGTTTGCAGGGCAAAGCGAGTTATCAATTAATCCGTAAAAATGTGCATTCGCCGGCCACTCCATAATTTTTTCACCGGAACGAACTCTGTATTTTCCCGGTGTGCAAACTAATTCAGGATAGGAAGCGATCGCGGCCAAACTATGACCGGGTACATCTATCTCAGGCAGGATATTTATGAACCTGTCCTTAGCATATTGCACAAGTTCCCTTACATCTTCATGGGTCAAATAGCCACCGTAGGTACGAGGCTCGTCATCTGTTGGTGGAATAAAATTTCCAAATGTACCTGTACGATCGACCCTCCAGGAACCCACAGAATTGAGTTTGGGCAATGCCTTTATTTCAACCCGCCATCCTTCATCATTTGATAAGGTAAGATGAAGCAAATTATACTTATACTTCACCATCGCATCCATGTATTGCTTTATCTGTTCTTTGTTAAAATAGTGACGGGAAATGTCAAACATTAAACCCCTCCATCCAAACCGTGGATAATCGGTAATATCAACCGCAGGTACAGACCATGATACATTTTTGACTGCTGTTTTACTTTCAATAGCTGCCGGTAAAAGTTGAAGAAAGGTTTGCACACCATAAAACAACCCTGCAGGCTCATTGGCACTAATGGCTGCTCCATTGTCTGCAGAAGAAATAAGCTGGTAACCCTCCTTACCAATTGTAGTGTTCGCAGCCTTGTTCAGGGATAAACTGACATCGGCTTTTTCATCCGCTGTGGCAATAGTTACCGGTAACCCGGTAACCGACAACTTGTCTTTCAGCCAATCAGTGAGCTTTTTTACGGATGCATTCGTTGTTTCTCCCCCTATAACGATCTTATCTTTAAAAATATACGTTCCTTCATTTTGTTTCAAAGAAACCGGTTCAGGAATGATTGAGATCTGGGAAAATGAAGGAAAAAAAATTATTGAAAAAAAAGAAGCAATAAACAATGTTCTTGCAAGCATAACGTGTATTTAAAATGAGCAATGAAGTTAAATTATTTTAAGGGTGAAAATGATCAGGAATAATAAATTTTCAAACAGGTGACAACTCCATACTTCTCAGGCTTTTTAACTGGAGAATACACAGCTCAAGTTGTGACCGGGGAATAGACGTTTCAATCATGCAAAACAGTTGCAGTTCCTGCTTCAAATTCACGCAGTCATTCTTTTTAAGAATTCTCATTACATCGTTTAATATGGTATAATCAAATTGCAGCCTGTAATTCACCAGGACAGGCTTTTTACTAATTGTATTCAGATGCAACGCATGAGAGGCTGACATTTTGTAGGCATTGATCAGACCGGGCACGCCCAATAAACTACCGCCGAAATACCGAACAACAACGATAGCAGTATTTGTTAAAGACTTATTATCAATTTGACCAAGAATGGGCCGGCCCGCACTGCCGGAAGGTTCCCCATCATCACTACTCCTAAAATTATTGCCGTCCGTACCAATACGATAGGCAAAACAATGATGAACAGCTTTTGGATGTTCTTCTTTCAACTGCTTCAATCGCATTTTAAAATCTTCAGCGGATGCAATTGGAAAAGCATAAGCAAGAAAACGACTTCCCCGGTCTTTAAATTCGCCAACGGTCTCTTTTTCAATAGTTAAATAATAATTCTTATCGCTATTGTTGTTTGCCAGATGCCGGTTCTTTTTTAATAAAGAGATAATAAAACTGAATGCAGGTGATAAAAGCGTTGGGAATAATAATTGGCAGATTAAAGTCCAGCAAAATGCCGTATATCAAAAAAGCAATTGCGCCGAGCATATTGATGAAACGGATCCTTCTGACTTTCGAGCCCACCAGGAAACTCAGAACAACCAATCCTGCAGCAAAATATCCCAACCATTCAACCCAGTTCATTCGTGTATATTTTAATTGAATCACCTAAGATCTTTATTACTTCATCTGCATTTCGATCTGTAAACGCTGGCCC
>DASVAM010000415.1:0-2593 GCA_036376375.1 Chitinophagaceae bacterium | reverse complement strand
GCTGTTATTGAAAAGGCGTATAGTTGTGTTGTTGTATTTGAGTATGACATTTTCCGCTTAATGGAAGAAAAAGGATTCTTAGGAAAATTTTCACTTATTGATGTATACCTGAACCTGGCCGCGGAGCATCTCATACTTGGTTTTGACCATAGTGGCGACAGGTTTGTTGATGTCGGGAAGCCCGACAGCATTGTCATAGCTGAGTCTGTTTTTAGATGACGCTGATCACGGTTTTTTGAACGGTAAATCCATTCTTACTATTTAAATTATATTACACCCCGATTTAAAATTATTTACATGAAGAAACTTTTTATTGGATTGATCCTATCCCTTTTTGCAATTACTCAATATGCGCAGGTCACGAAATACGATAACAAGGAAGCCTTTCATCCACAGTTCTATCCGTATCCGGGAAATGATTACCGCAGTGCGAGCGGTGAGCCCGGGCCAAAGTATTGGCAGAACCGGGCTGATTATAAGATCAACGCCACCCTTGATACCGGTTCTCACAAGGTAAGTGGAGAAGTAGAAATAACTTATACAAACAACAGTCCTGACAACCTCAAATTTTTATGGTTACAGCTTGATCAGAATATTTACCGCGAAGATTCCCGCGGTTCTGCAACTACTACACAGGCCGGCGGTCGCTGGGCAAATACAAAATTTACGGAAGGAGAAGTCATAAAATCAATCAGTGTAGACGGCGCCAAACCATATACTCCTAAATATATTGTTACCGATACCCGCCTGCAGGTTTGGCTCAATGATGGCTTAAAGCCATCGGGTAATAAAGTAAAACTGAAGATCAGTTTTGAATTTACAGTTCCGGAAAGAGGAACAGACAGAATGGGACAATTAAAAACAAAGAATGGAATTGTTTACGAAGTGGCACAATGGTTTCCCCGTTTATGTGTTTATGATGATATCCAGGGTTGGAATACGTTGCCCTATATCGGGCAGGGAGAGTTTTACCTTGAATATGGAGACATAGAATTTACAATCACTGCTCCGTCCGATCTGATAGTTGTCGGTTCCGGCGACCTGCTGAATCCACAGGATTGTTATACGGCAGAACAGCAAAAACGTTGGGCCGAAGCTAGGAACAGTGACAAAACCGTGATCATTCGGGGTGAAAAAGAAATTAAAGAAGCATCGTCAAGACCCGGTAAGCCAAACTGCACCTGGAAATTCAAGATCACTAATACAAGAGATGTGGCATGGGCCGCATCAAGAGCATTTGTTTTAGATGCTGCGCGAATTAATTTACCAAGCGGGAAAAAATCAATGGCCGTTAGCGCTTACCCGGTGGAAAGCATAAAGAAAAACGGGTGGCAACGCAGCACTGAGTTTGTAAAAGGTTCCATAGAACATTATTCGGCCAAATGGTTTGAATATCCCTATCCCGCGGCGACGAATGTTGCAGGTACAGTTGGTGGTATGGAATATCCGGGCATTGTATTTTGTGGTTATACTGCTTCAGGTCCCGGATTATGGGGCGTCACTGATCATGAATTTGGTCATACATGGTTTCCCATGATCGTAGGAAACAACGAAAGAAAGTATGCCTGGATGGATGAAGGCTTTAATACTTTTATTAATGGTCTTTCCACTGAAGAATTTAATAAAGGTGAATTCGCATCATCCTCATCATTTTCTTCGGGCGATCTGACAAATTTTGTTTTTAATGAGGAAATTGATGGATTATTTAATGTGCCGGATGTAATCGGTCAGAATGACCTTGGCATTGCGGCTTATGGAAAACCATCGATCATGCTGAATGCATTGCGTGATTTGGTGCTTGGCCCAGAAAGATTTGATGCAGCCTTCCGTGAATATGTAAATCGCTGGGCATTTAAACATCCAACTCCGTGGGACTTCTTTCATACAATGGAAAATGTTTCGGGTGAAGACCTCGGTTGGTTTTGGCGGGCATGGGTATTAAATACATGGAAGCTTGATCAGTCATTAAAAGATGTAAAATACATTCGCAATGATCCGGCAAACGGAGTTAATATAACCATAGAAAATCTGGAGAAAATGGCAATGCCGGTTCTTATACAGATCAAGGAAGAAAATGGAAAAGTACATGACTTAAAACTTCCGGTTGAGATCTGGCAACGCGGTTCTTCATGGACATTCCATGTTAATACTACGAGTAATGTAACGGATGTGATTCTCGACCCGGATAAAAAATTGCCGGATATTAATCGTGGTAATAATAAGATGAAAGAAAAACCGTTTTAAAACTCACCCCGCTACGGCGGGGCTTTTTTATAATTCAGGTTCTCGATTCGGTTGCTCAGCCGATCATCGACTGCAATTTTTCTAAGGTAGTTTCTTCCAACAATTCCCTTTGCCTATTCAAATTCCATTTAACCAACGAAATCCTTTCATGAGTGACTTCAATACCCGTAATGTCTCCGTCACGAAAGCAACAACAACCTGAATTAAAATAAGACGGCTTCATCACCAGATATTGCGCCGGGGTGGTTTTATATTCCCGGCCTCTCCTTTTTATTTCCTGTTCAATTGCCGCAATGTCATCTGCCTTGTTCGCTTTGATCGCATCACCCAATTTTTTATACAATCGTTC
>DASVAM010000619.1:0-2431 GCA_036376375.1 Chitinophagaceae bacterium | reverse complement strand
GCCATCACAACCCCACGAAAAATTGGGAACGTATTTTGGGGTAAGACCTGTTTCAAAAACGTTACAGCAAACGCCCATAACAGTCCCGGTGTTAATAGATGTATTAATGGATGTCTTGGAATAATCGCCCATGAACACACCGCATTTTTGGCCCGCCCTCATTTCTCCCTTCGGCGTCCAAACCTTCACAATACTTGCATTATTTTTAATGTTTGAGTTGCTAGTTCCCGCGCCGAGATTGCACCATTCTCCTATTATAGAATCTCCGATATAGCCATCATGTGCTTTGTTGGAATAAGCGAAGAAGACTGAGTTTTTGACCTCACCGCCGATCGTGCAATATGGGCCTATGCTGGTAGCGCCATAAATTTTTGAATTCATTTTTATAACGGCATTTTGACCGCATCCAAAAGGCCCTCTGATAGCAGAGCCTTCCATTACAAGCGAATTTTTGCCAATATATATAGGGCCATTGGAAGCATTTAAAACACAATGCTCAACTACTGCACCTTTCTCGATGAAGATATTACCCGGTTTAGTGACCTTGTTTGTTTTGGAGATCTTTTGTGACCTTCTTTTTTGGGTTAATAAGTTGAAATCATCCCGTATAGCCTGATCGTTTAGGTGAAAAATATCCCAGGGAAATTGAATGCTCTTCAGGTCCTCCCGAATAGTGATCGCTTTGGAAACTTTTATTTTATTCGGTTCCTGTATCTCCTTTCTTGAAAACCTGAAGATCACGCCCGTATTTCCGTTAAGAGAAATAAATTCTCCGTTCTTTAATTTTTTCAGCGCTTTTAAGAGTTTCGGAGACGGAAGAACGTTCCCGTGTATCATGAAGCAAATATCATCCTGATCGATTTTTTCAAGGCGAATTGACCTGTCAAGATCTTTGTAATCATCTTCCCAACGATCATATGATGTTACGCCAAGAATCTTTTCCCATTTCTCCCGGATGGTAAGAATGCCCACTCTGATATCCTGAATCTGTCTGGTAAGGGTAAATGGATATAGGTTTTCGGGCTGGCAAAATTCTTCAGTAAAAATGATTTTAACGGGCATCCGGTAAAGCTAAAGATTTTAAAAAAATAAAAAGCCCCGAAGAAGAATCTCCGGGACTAAAGTATAGCCATGAAAAACAAAAACTTAATAATAATTCTAATTTAAGAATTTATTTTTTCTTTTCGTATTTCCTTTTGAATTTATCGATACGACCTGCTGTATCTACCAGCATGTTCTTACCGGTAAAAAATGGATGAGATGTATTTGAAATCTCCAGTTTAACCAGGGGATACTCGTTCCCGTCTTCCCACTTAATGGTTTCTTTTGAAGCTGCAGTGGAGCGGCTTAGAAAACTGTGACCATTACTCATGTCCTTAAAGACAACTAGGCGATAACTCTTTGGATGAATATCCTGTTTCATAAATGTTTGATTTAAAGGCTGTACGGATTTGGCCGTACTAAATTAGAAATTTCGGTGCAAAAGTAGCACAACGGCGGCTAATCACCAACTGAAGGGCCAAAAAATAGAAAAGCGCCGGATTTTTCTTCCGTTCATTTGCCGAAGCTCCTGAACGTCTTACTAACCCAACGCTTTCCGTGAAGTTTGGAGTCGTTTGACGGACTCTTCCACCTCAGCGATCAAATTCTTCTTTTGACGGATTCCTCTGATCGCAGATCCTTCGAATCTTTTGACGGACTTTCCGGACCTCAGATCAAACTCGCTTTTGACGGCTCATTCAATCTTATAACGCTAAGATGCTTTACAATAAGTTGTCTTCCAAATTTTTTACCTGTTTGATACCCACTTGTTTTGCACAAATAGAATTTGAGATATGCACAAATTCTTAATAGTTATGAACATTTTATAAACGAATTAATCCCGCATATTGACAAATTGCAACGGTAATTTAAGATTCGATGCTTTACAGAGCTGAATGATCGATTGAAGGTCATCAATTTTCTTTCCGGTTACCCTTACCAGGTCGTCATTTATTGATGCCTGCACCTTCAATCCCGAGTCTTTTATCAATTTAACAATCTTCTTTGCATCGTCCTGGGGAAGGCCATTTCGTACGGGCACCTCCTTTTTCCAGGCCTTTCCGCTTTGTGCTCCTTCTTTGCTCATATCGAAAGCCAACGGATCTATTCCCTGTTTATGTGCCCTGCTGATAAGTACATCACATAATTGCCGCATCTTCATTTCATCTTCTGTTTCAATATTGATTTTAAAATCTTTTTTATTCAAATCAATTACAACATGGCTTCCTTTAAAATCAAACCTGTTGGTTATTTCTTTGGTGGTCACGTTAACTGCATTGTCCAATGCCTGAGCATCGACTTTTGAAACAATATCAAATGAGGGCATACTTAATTTTTAGATTCATAAAATTGAAGATTTTAAACTAAGTTTTAAAATTAAATTATAAAA
>DASVAM010000388.1:0-2647 GCA_036376375.1 Chitinophagaceae bacterium | reverse complement strand
CGGCCATGCCTTTTACTGCAAATTTGAAAACGGGTTGGCCATCCTGGTAAATAAAATGTTCCTTGTTATTAACAGTTTCAATTGATGCCGGTCTTTGAGAGCCGCCTGCTTTCTGATAGAGATAATGACGGCCGCTTCCATCACTTTTTAGAATGCTATCCAGTATCCCATAACCTTCATGATTGGGTTCAAGTAAAATGGCGCCTGCTCCATCTCCAAAAAGAATACATGTTGTGCGATCAGTATAGTCAACAATGGAACTCATCTTATCTGCGCCAACAACTACCACTTTTTTATATCGGCCGCTTTCAATAAATGCAGTTCCGGTTGTCAAGCCATATAAAAAACCAGAACAGGCCGCATTCAGATCAAAGCCAAAAGCATTTGTTGCACCAATTTTATCGCAAATAATATTGGCAGTCGCGGGAAACAGCATGTCGGGAGTGACAGTACAACAAATAAGACAGTCTATCTCTTTGGGGTCAATCCCTCTTTTATGACAAAGTTCCAACACTGCCGGCGCGCCAAGATCAGAGGAGGCTTTGCCTTCGCCTTTTAGTATCCGTCTTTCAACTATCCCGGTTCTTGTTCTGATCCATTCATCATTTGTTTCCACCATTTTTTCCAGGTCGGCGTTGGTCAGTTTATCAGGAGGAACATAGCCGCCAACAGCTGTTATGGCTGCCGTCACTTTCTTAGTCATTAAAAAAAATTAAGGGCACGAAGATAATGTAGTTAAGGTTAAGGGGGAGTACAAGGTTAAGGTTAAGGCTAAGGCTAAGGATCCTCAATCTCAACCTCAATCTTAACCTTAATCTTAATCTCAACCTCAATCTCAATCTCAACCTCTTCCCTTATTTTCGCAGCTATGCTCGCTTATCTGGATGGAATATTTGTTTATAAAAGCCCGGCTGTAGTCCATGTGGATGTGAATGGGGTGGGCTACGAGGTACAGATAAGTTTAAACACCTATTCAAAGATCCAGAATCTTGAAAAAGGCATTTTGCAGACCTGTCTGCTCATTCGGGAGGATGCCCATATCTTATATGGCTTCTTCGACAAATCAGAAAAAGAAATGTTTCTTAATTTGATTTCTGTTTCAGGAATTGGTGCAACAACTGCACGAATGATGTTGTCCTACATGAAGCCCGAAGAACTTACGAGATTAATCGTACTTGGTGATATTCATGGACTTGAAAAGATAAAAGGAATTGGTAAGAAAACAGCCGAACGATTAGTGGTGGAGTTGAAAGATAGATTTGCCAAACAACCGTTCGAATTAAATATTTCTCCTTTGAAACACAATACATTGCATACGGATGCGTTAAATGCCCTGATGGCTCTGGGAATAGCCCGGAATACCGCCGATCAGGCAATCCAAAGGGTCACACAATCAGACCCTTCATTAACCTCCCTCGAGGACGTTATCAAGAAAGCGCTAAAAACTCTGTAAGCCTATCGATTGACATCTTTACCTAACTAATTCTGTTGAGAAAGTTTTGAGCCCTAAGTTAACCACCATATTCCGGACGCTGGTAACAGTGGTCATTTTTACTCTCATTACCTCAAGGGGGCACGCTTCGCCTTATCCTTTGGTTAACGATTTCTACTTTCCCGGTGATACGATACGTCCTGATCAGCCGGACCGTTATGGCGATCCTTATAGTTATCCAAACAGAAATCCCTTTTTACTGAAAGATACCGCTTTTGTAAAAAGAACGATAGAGTATGATCCCGTAACAAAACAGTACTACATCATTGAAAAGATCGGGGATAAGTATTATCGTACGCCCATGACTTTTACAATGAAAGAATTTGTGGATCTGAAGGGAAAACAGGATGAAAATGACTACTTCAAAAAAAGGGCGAGCTTGCTGACTAATCTCAACCGAAGAACCTATAAACCGAAACCCAATTTTGTCAATGATTGGGTAAATAGAATTGTAGGCAATGGTAAAATTGAGATCAAACCAACGGGATTTGTTGGTCTTTCTATCGGTTACCAGGGACAAAAAATAAATAATCCAACACTTCCTGAACGATCAAGGAATAATGGCGGCCTGGATTTTGACATGAACAGCCAGTTCCAGGTGGATGCAAGTATTGGTGATAAGCTTAGACTGCCGATCAACTATAACACCCTTGCAAATTTCAATTTTGAGAATCAGCTGAAGCTCGATTACCAGGGAAGGGACGATGAAATTTTAAAAGTTTTCCAGGCCGGTAATACAAGTTTTACATCTAAAGGCACATTGATCCCGGGAGCTCAGTCTTTGTTTGGTCTAAAAACACAATTGCAGTTTGGAAAATTATTTGTGACCACGGTATTTGCCAATCAGCGGTCGCAGCGTCAAACAATGGGATTACAAGGTGGCTCGGCTTCTCAAACTTTTACTTACAAAGCTGATGAGTATGAAGAGAACCGTCACTTCCTGATGGCACAGTTTTTCAGGAATAATTATAACCAGGCGATGAAAGAAATTCCGCTGGTTAATTCCCTTGCTCAGATCCTTCGGGTAGAAGTTTGGGTAACGAACCGGACGGGTGCAACAACTGATACAAGAGATGTCGTCGCATTAATGGATCTTGGTGAAGGGGAACCTTATGGTCCATGGAACGGAATCGGAAATGTGCCACCCAGAAATGA
>DASVAM010000378.1:0-2942 GCA_036376375.1 Chitinophagaceae bacterium | reverse complement strand
AAAGACATTAAGATATGTTCAGAATAATGTGCATGACTTCGCCTGGTTTGCTGATAAGCGTTTTATTGTAAAACATGATACTTGCAAGCTTGCTTCAGGAAAAATTATCGATGTCTATTCATTCTTTACACCTTCAGAAGCTGAAACATGGAATAATAGTTTAAAAGCGGTCGAAGATGCTGTCCGGACAAGAAGTGAATGGATTGGTGAATATCCATACAATATTGTAAGTACCGTACAAGGTCCTGCAAGCTTTGGCGGAGGAATGGAATATCCCACCATCACCCTGATTTCACCGCAGGATAATGAACTATTACTTGACTTTACAATTGCCCATGAAGTTGGGCATAACTGGTTCTATGGCATACTTGGAACAAATGAACGCCGACATCCCTGGATGGACGAAGGGATCAATACTTTTTATGATAATCGTTACAGCAAGTGGAAATATGGGAACGAGGGTGAAATAAAATTCGGCTCACAAAGCTTTGCGATAAAAGATGCAGAAAGATTAATGTTTGAAAGCAAAGCGGTCGTCAACAAAGATCAACCAATAAATTTAGAAGGAGACAAATTCAGGAACATGAATTATGATCTCGTAGCGTATTATAAAACGGGTGCATGGCTCGAACTGTTAGAAAATAAATTAGGTAAAGAAACATTTGATAAGGCCATGCAGGAATATTATCGCCAATGGCAATTCAAACATCCTTACCCGGACGACTTTAAAAAAGTTTTGGAAACTGTCAGCGGCCAAAACCTGGCTGCCGAGTTTGCATTGCTTGACAAAAAAGGAACATTGCCAGCGATGGAAAGAACGGGAACGAAAATAGTTTTTCCATTTTCTCCAAAAGCAATTGCGTCTTATATTAAAGAGCCACCAAAAAACGCAATACTTATATCCCCGTTAATTGGCGCCAACAGCTATGATAAATTCATGGTTGGAGGGATCATTACAAATTACAAACTGCCGGCTTCACGTTTCCAGTTTTTGATTGCTCCGCTATACTCAACCGGTGCAAAGAATTTGAGTGGCATCGGTAAGGTTAATTATTCATTTTTCCCGTCACGTACGCTGAAAAAGATCGATCTTTTCATTAATGGCTCGGCATTTTCCATGAATAGTTTTGAAAAAGATGACGGTGAAGAGGTGACAGCGGGTTTTACAAAAGTTGTTCCCGGCATTCGATTCACGCTTAATCAAAGAAATGCCCGCAGTAATATGATCCGCTACATTCAGTGGAAAACATTTATAATAAATGAAGAGTCATTCAGGATCTCTTATGACAGCGTTTTTTCACCAACAGATACGATTGTTAATCAAATTGTAGATGTTGAGAATGAGAGCCGGACGCTTAACCAGCTAAAATTTGTATTTGAGAATTTCCGGGCACTTTATCCCTATAAAGCGGAATTCAATATCGAGCATGGAAAGGATTTTGTCAGGACGGCTTTTACGGGGAATTATTTTTTCAATTATCCAAAAGAAGGTGGTCTTGATGTTCGCTTGTTTGCCGGTAAGTTCTTCTACCTGGGCTCGAAAACATATTCTAAACAATTTGACACCGAACGATATCATTTAAATATGACCGGTGCAAATGGTTATGAAGATTATACTTATAGCGATTATTTTATAGGGAGGAACAAATTTGAAAAATTACCAAGCCAGCAAATTATGATGCGTGACGGCGGATTTAAAATAAGAACCGACCTCTATTCAGAAAAGGTCGGAAAAACTGACGACTGGCTCGCCGCTTTGAATTTATCAACCACTATTCCTTCTGGAATAAACCCACTTTCTTTATTACCGGTAAAGATCCCCCTGAAACTCTTTCTTGATATTGGCACGTATGGCAATGCCTGGGATAAAGACTCAGATCTCGATCGGTTTATTTTTGATGCCGGCCTTCAACTTTCTTTATTTGCCAACACTGTTAATATTTATGTACCGATACTTTACAGCCGCATTTATAAAGATTATATTCAATCAGTCTTAGAAAAGGAAGGAAGATTTTGGAAAACCATTTCATTCAATATAGATATCTCTAACTTCAATGTTAGAAAAATAAACCGGGAACTTGATTTTTAATGACTGCCGGGAATCATATAAACTACCTTTCACATAAAGAAATTGATAAACAAAAATGGGACGCTTGCGTCGCCCAGGCTTCTAACGGCCTTATCTACGCATACTCATTTTATATCGACACGATGGCAAAACATTGGGATGCGCTGGTATTAAATGATTACGAAGTCGTAATGCCATTGACATGGAATAAAAAATATGGTTTTTATTACCTGTATCAGCCGGCATTCACAGCATCGCTGGGAATTTTTGGTAATAATCTGAACGAAATATTGATCGGGAGTTTCATAAAATCTATTCCCGCGAAATTCAAGCTGATCGAAATTTCATTGAACCAGGGAAACATTCCGGGTGATGCTAAACTTTTTTCCCTGCTAAGAAGTAACTATATCCTTAACCTGAACAAGCCCTACGAAGAGCTTTACAAAGCTTATCGCGATAGTCACAAAAGAAATATCAATAAAGCCGTTCAATCGGGATGTGTTATAAAAAAAGAAATTGCCGTTGATGAAATAATACATTTGAACAGAGAACTGTTGCAACATATTGGTGGAACCAGGCCTGAAGACTATTCAAATTTTGGCAGCCTGTATGCGTTCTTAAAAAATAATGGCGCCGCAAAAACGTACGGTATCGTTGATTCAAAAAATAGGATCCTGTCTTCCGCTGTTTTCTTTTTCTCCCACAACAGGGCTTATTACATAATGGTAGGGAATCATCCCGATGGAAAAACGATTGGTGCTTCACATGCTTTAATAGATGCTTTTATTAAAGATCATGCCCACCAGGATCTCATTCTCGATTTTGAAGGATCTGATATCCGTAATCTGGCATTCTTTTATAGCAGCTTTGGAGC
>DASVAM010000376.1:0-9952 GCA_036376375.1 Chitinophagaceae bacterium | reverse complement strand
CCTTATGTTGACAATAATTCTCTCCCTCGTGTTGCAGAGACAAGGCATCCCTTATCTCTATGCAAAACAGATATAAATGAACCCGAAGAAAAACAAACGCATCCACGATATCGGAATCAAGGGAGAAATACAATATCCTCGATGGTTGGTTCTTTCAAATCTGCCGTAACAAAATATACGAATCGAAACAAATTACCATTTGGATGGCAAACAAGATTTCATGACCGCGTCATTCGGAACGCTGATGAATTCAATTCGATCAGGAATTATATTATCAATAATCCTCGCAATTGGGCTAACGATAAATTCTGTTAGGAATGATTATGTCTCGTTGTAGAAACAGGGCATGCCCTGTCTCTACGAAAATCAACGAGCGAATATGTCGAACGAAAAAATCTATCTCAACTCCTCCACCTTCACTCTCCCCGGCGTATCCTTTCCCGCCACAATACTTTTTGAAGCCAATGCAATTGACCTGATGATCATTGACATGTTTTCCATGTCCAGGGTCTCTATATGGTCAGTCACTTTATGATAGTGCGGCTCTCCATCCATTTTAGCAGTTGAAATCGTGTGAGCCGGAACACCCAGCCTTGCTAATGTCGCATTATCGCTCCTGTAAAATAGTTGCTGCTGGGGATAAGGATCAGGATAAAATGTAAAACCTGTTCCTTCCAAATTCTTTTGCATGATAGCGCCCATATCTGTTTTCTCATAACCCGTAATATACGCTGAGTTTTTTCCCCACTTACTTTCTGTTCCTATCATTTCAATATTGAACATGGCCATCACTTTGGCAGGATCGAATTGTCTTGAAAAATATTGTGATCCAAAACCACCAACTTCCTCTGCGGTAAAAGCGGCAAATACAATTGTCCTCTCATTATTATTTAATTTTTTAAAATAATCTGCCAGCATGATTACCGCAGTTGTCCCGGCAGCATCATCATTGGCACCATTATAAATTGAGTCGCCAGTATTGTCAGGTTTACCCACGCCAATATGGTCATAATGGGCAGAGAAGATCACATATTCATCTTTCTTAGACTTGCCCGGCAAAATGCCCACAATGTTCATCAGCTTCTGTTCAGTTATTTCATGAACGGCTTCGATCTCATATTTTGACGGATCTTTATCTGTCAATACAAAGACAACTGACTTATCCGTTTTGAAAATGGTATTCTTCAATCGTGTAAGATTTCCAAAGCCATTGGCAAAACTTCTATCAACCAGCACCAACATATTCTTATTTGAACGGACCAACCTTCTTGCAACAGCTTGCAACGTGTCTCCCGCTTTTATAAAAACCTTTTCATAACCAGCGGCGTGACTAATTTTCAATTGGGGAATACAGGTAACAACGATTATATTTTTTGCATCAAGGGCTTCTCCATCAAAATTGCCCGCTGCAGAAATAAATTTTGGACGAACCATAGCAAACTCCTGTTTAAAGCCATTATGTCCAGCCATTGTTTGTAATCCTGCTTTTCTAAATTCCCCGGCAATAAAATCTGCCGCCTTATCGATATCAGGCGTAAATGCCCGTCTTCCCCTCATGTCATCGGATGCGAGAATTCTTTCTATTCGTTCTACTTCTTTGGTATTAATAACGTCATCCGCTTTCTGTCCAAAAACAAAAAAGGTTGTTGTGGTCAACAACCAGCTCATTACTATTTTTTGCATCTCTAATTTTATTGTTTAATTGTCAAATGGTTAAATTGTCAGGCCCAGAGCAATTTATCAATACAACAATTTAGCCATTACAAACTCATCATTTCTTTAAACTTCACCGTTTGTCTCCGGCTCACTTCTATCTTTTCGCCGCCTTTTAATTCTAATAACAGGCCGCCATTAAAGTATGGCTCAATTTTATCGATCATGCGAAGGTTGACAATATGTTTCCTGTTGGCACGGAAAAAAGTTTTGGGATCAAGTCTTTCTTCCAATGCGTTCAGCGATTTAAGAATAAGAGGTTTGTTGCCGCCGAAAAAAACTTTGGCATAGTTACCGACGCTTTCAAACAATCTTATATCAGATAATTTTACAAACCAGCAGCGTTCACCATCTTTTACAAATACCTGGTCTGACTCCGTTAAAATCGATTGGTTGAAATTTTCCGGTACAATATTGTTTTCTTTTGTCTCCGCTACATGCAGTTTCTGCATTGCATCGGCCAGCCGTTTGGGTTCTATCGGTTTTAATAGGTAATCGAGTGCATTTACCTCAAAAGCTTTTAAGGCATACTCATCATAGGCAGTCGTAAAGATTACGTGTGGTGCCCTTTCTAATTCTGCGAGCATATCAAAACCAGTTTTGCCCGGCATTTGGATATCCAAAAAAACAAGATCGGGTTGCAGACTGTCGATCTTATTGATCCCTTCGTCGGCATTGGCCGCTTCATCTACCACTTCCACCTCAGGATAGTCCTGTAAAAGTTTTCTAAGCTCCGTTCTTGCGAGCCTTTCGTCGTCGATAATGATTGCTCTCATGTAGGATGAATTTATATACTCATTTGTACAGGAAGCATTACCCTTGCTTCCACGATTTCTGTAGTTAATTGTTTTATGCTGAATCTTGCTTTTTCACCGTATAAAAGACTTAACCTGTTCAATGTGCTTGGTAAGCCAAAGCCATCGCCTTTTGCTGTTCCGTTTACAAGCTTACCAGTGTTTTGAACTGCAAGTTCGTGGTAGCTGTCTTTGAAGTCAGATACGATCTTGATCTTTCCACCTGTTATTTGTTTGCTGATCCCATGTTTTATTGCATTTTCAACCAATGTCTGAAGCATCATCGGCGGCACCGGCTGATCCAATGTGTCTTCATCGATCTCATACTCTACACGAAGACGATCCTCAAACCGCATATTCTCTAATGCAAGGTAATCTTTTACAATATTCAATTCTTTTTCCAATGAAACAGATTCGAGTTTATCTGTTTGCATACTGCTTCGCAAAATGTTGCTTAACTCAGTGATCGCATTTCTTGCCCTGTTCGGATCTTCATCGATCAATGCACGAATACCATTCAATGAATTAAAAATAAAGTGGGGATTAATATGTGCTTTGATCGTTTTTAATTCCAGTTCCTTTACCAATGCTTCCAGTTTCAAGGTGTCCAATTGCTGCTTCTGGCTTTTGGTAATGAAGTGATACATGAAATAAATAACATTCCATATGAAAAATAAGGTAAAGAATGGAAATGATTTGTAGAAAGCCAATAAAAAGAAATTAGCTTTCAGTTTCCTTTCACTTTTTGTATGCAAATCAAATTGCATTACAAGCAGCATTTCAATCACTGACGCAATAAAAGCAAATGAGATAGTGATCAAAACAAAAATGATAAGCTGACGCTCAAGCTTTTTTTGCAATAAATTAACCCCGATGATAATATTCCGCATTACATGCGAAATCATCGCACCAATTATGACAAATATGAGGAGTCTCCAATAGAAAAGACTTTGCTCCGCAGCGGTGCCCATTGTATCAAATGAGTAAGCAAAAAATGTATTAACAAGGGCAAATAAACCCCACCCGCACAACTGGAAAAGCCAATACCTCATATTTCGTGACATAACAGGCATAAATATAGGTTCAAAATTATAAGTTTCACCAGCCCTGCGCATTGTCTTTTGATTAGTGGTTAATAGGACAGCTAAATGGAAAGATGCGCCGGCGTAAAACAATTTTATGACAGTTTTGTTAAAATACAGAATAAAGTTTCAAAACAGCTAATTTTACATCGTAAAAACAATACATGCAGATCACACCAGGACCGCTTTTGCAAACTATTAATTCCCCGGAAGATCTAAAAAAACTTTCCCGCGAAAAACTTCACCAGGTTTGCGATGAGCTTCGCCAGTATATTATAGACGTTGTGAGCGTCCATGGCGGGCATTTTGGCGCCAGCCTTGGTGTAGTTGAGCTAACTGTTGCACTCCATTATATATATAATACTCCCTACGATCAGCTGGTGTGGGACGTTGGCCATCAGGCTTATGGGCATAAAATTCTAACCGGCCGGCGGGATAATTTCCCAACAAACAGGAAATATAAAGGACTGAGTGGTTTTCCCAAAAGAAGTGAAAGTGAGTATGATACTTTTGGCGTGGGCCATTCCTCTACTTCCATTTCGGCAGCATTGGGAATGGCAATGGTTGCAAAATATAAAGGAGAGAACGAAAGAAAAGTAGTGGCTGTGATCGGCGATGGGGCCATGACCGCGGGTCTTGCATTCGAAGGGTTAAATCATGCAGGTGTTGCCGATGCCGATTTATTGATCGTGCTCAATGATAATTGCATGAGTATCGACCCGAATGTGGGTGCTCTAAAAGAATATTTAACTGATATTACCACCTCCCCCACCTACAATAAATTTCGTGATGAGGTTTGGAATCTTTTGGGAAAATTACCGGTCGGCAAAAATCTTTCCAGGGATATCGCTTCAAAATTGGAGGCAAGTTTGAAAGGAATGGTGAGTAAAAGCAGTAACCTTTTTGAAGCATTAAATCTTCGGTATTTTGGCCCAATTGACGGGCATAACATAACCAAGCTTGTAGATACGCTAAAAGATCTTAGAAATATTCCGGGTCCAAAATTGTTACATATCGTTACTGTGAAGGGTAAAGGATATGACCTTGCAGAAAAAGATCAAACAAAATGGCATGCACCAGGTTTGTTTGATAAAGTAACCGGGGAAATACATAAAAAGAAATTTGATCTCCCTCAACCGCCAAAATACCAGGATGTGTTCGGTCATACAATTATTGAATTGGCTGAACAAAATGAAAAAATATTTGGTATCACTCCTGCGATGCCGTCGGGTTCGTCCTTAAAATATATGATGGAAAAAATGCCGCATCGTGCATTTGATGTCGGTATTGCTGAGCAACATGCAGTAACACTTAGTGCAGGGATGGCCACCCAGGGCATGAAGGTTTTTTGCAATATTTATTCTTCTTTCATGCAAAGAGCCTATGACCAGGTAGTACATGATGCGGCCATACAAAAGCTTCCTGTGATCTTTTGTTTAGATCGTGCTGGTTTAGTGGGTGATGATGGGCCAACTCATCACGGTTGTTATGATATTGCTTACATGCGTTGCATTCCAAATATGATCGTTAGCGCACCGATGAATGAAAGTGAGTTGCGCAATCTTATGTACACGGCGCAGCTGGAATCAACAAAACTTCCATTTGTCATTCGTTATCCCCGTGGCGAAGGTGTGATGCCTGACTGGAAAACAGAAATGAAAGAAATAAAGATCGGCACAGGAAGAAAGTTAAAGGATGGAAATGAGATTGCGATCCTTTCATTTGGACATCCTGGCAATTTTGCCGCTTCCGCTATTCGTGATCTCAAAAATGATGGATTGAATCCTGCGCATTATGATATGCGATTCGCAAAACCATTGGATGAAGAAATTTTACAGGAAGTCTTCGGTAAGTTTGAAAAAGTGATTACGGTTGAAGACGGAACAGTGGTAGGTGGTTTCGGTTCTGCAGTTCTTGAGTTCATGAATGCCCATAATTATAAAGCAGCAATAAAAATTCTTGGCATCCCCGATCATTTGGTTGAACATGGTACACCGAAAGAGCTTCATCGGGAATGTGGCTATGATGCGCAGGCAATAAAGGATACTGTGCTGGAAATGATGAAGGGAAAAGTAAGTGTGTCTGCTTTGATTCAATAGTCTTTCAATCTTAGATCTGCTTAAATTTTGTTCGGATTTAATTACCCAAAAGCCGATTCTGGAAATATCAAAAGCTGCCCCGATCACTCAACTTTGATTGTGATACTCCCTGAAACTTTTGTATAAATTTGTATTGCAACTGACCTAAATGTCTTTATCGCTTCCTCTTCCCTGTTAAAACCTTGTAATTATCCGTTGGCAGTCTATGAGATTGTTTTTCTCTTCAAAAAATCACGGTGATGGGAAAAAATCTTTCTTTCAAAGCAGGCTTTTGCGGTCTTTTGTTTTTATCCTTGTGTTTTTATTATACGAACGGCCAACTTACTTTACTGTTGTACGAAGATTCTACAGGCAAATACGGGTACAAGGACAAGCACTGGAAAGCAGTTGTTATCCCGCCTAAATATGATTTAGCCGGTTATTTCAGGGAAGGCTTTGCACCTGTCGAATTGAATGATAAATGGGGCTTTATTGATAAAAAGGGGAAGGAAGTAATTCCATTAAAATATCAGGACGTTGGTAATTTTTACGAAGGCTTTGCAACTGTAAAAGCCGCTAATAAATGGGGCTTTATTGATAAGGCCGGGAAAGAAATTACTCCAATAAAGTACCAGGATATAGCTAATTTTCGGGAAGGCGTTGCAGGGGTGATATTGGATAACAAATGGGGTTTTATTGACAGAACCGGGAAAGAAATTACTCCAATAAAATACACGGCGGTCGCCAATTATCACGAAGGATTTGTGGCTGTAAAAGCAGAGGACAAATGGGGTTTTATCGATAAAACCGGGAAAGAAATAGTGCAAGCTAAGTATCAGGACGTACGGGATTTCAAAGAAGGGTTTGCTTTGGTTAAACTGAATAACCTCTGGGGCCTTATTGATAAAAATGGAAATGTAATTGTGTCGCCAAAATACCAGGACACCAGAAGCTTTGAAGAAGGGTTGTGCCTGGTTAAATTGAATAACCGTTGGGGCTTCATTGATAAAAGAGGAAATGAGGTAATCCCACTGAAATATGAAGGAATCCGTTCTTTCAAAGACGGGTTGGCTGCAGTTCAATCGCATGGGAAATGGGGTTTTATAGATAAAACAGGCAAAGAAATAGTACCCTTGACCAACGATTCATTTTTAGAATTTAATGAAGGATTAGCTGGAATTAAACTGAATGGAAAATGGGGTTTTGTTGATCAATCGGGAAATGAAGTGATCAAACCCCAATATAATGTGGCCTACAGTTTCCATGCAGGAAAGGCTAAGGTTGCGAAAGATGATATCTATTCAGAAATTACCGATCCACGTCAGCCCGTACAAAAAGACGCCGGCTATTTAATACAGTTCAAGGATGCAAATGGTAAATATGGTTTTAAAAATAAAGCCGGGGAAATTGTTGTCCCTCCAAAATATCAAGCTACCCGTTATTTTACTGAAGGGTGGCTCGCAGTTGAGCTGAATGATAAATGGGGTTTTATAGATGCAACGGGAAAAGAAGTTGTTTCCTGTAAGTATCAGCGTGTATCTCTTTTTCAGGAAGGCATGGCTGCTGTTGCATTGAACAACAAATGGGGATATATTGACAAGACCGGAAAGGAAGTCATCCCATTCAGATACCAGGAGGCAGATGATTTTAGTGAAGGCATGGCTGCTGTTCAACTTAGTCATAAATGGGGTTATGTAGATAAAACGGGCAGGGAGGTGATCCCATTGAAATACCAGGATGCCGACTTCCTGTATGGCAATGTTGCATTTCACGAAGGATTGGCGGCCGTTCAGCTTGATGACAAGTGGGGTTATATTGATAGAACCGGGAAAGAAATAATTCCCGTAAAATATCGATACGCTTCTAAATTCCAGGAGGGCTTTGCAATGGTAGAATCTGGTTATAGAATGGGTTTCGTTAATAAAAAAGGCGAAGAGGTGGTTCCTTTAAAATATGAGGAAGTATACGGTTTTAAGGAACGCTTAGCCGCAGTTCAATTGAAAGGCAAATGGGGATTTGTGAATGAATTTGGATCCGAAACCATTCCTTTGAAATACGATGAAGTTGATGATTTTGCCCAGGGTTTCAGTGATGGGTTTGCATTGGTCGCGATCAATAATAAATGGGGTTTGGTTGATCATAATGGAAAAGAAGTGGTGCCAATAAAATATGATGATGTATCCAGATGGGGATTTAAAGAAGGGCTCATTCAGGTCTATCAAAATGGGAAATGGGGTTATGCAGATAAGGCTGGAAATGAAGTGATCAAACCGCAATATGATGAAGCGGATGATTTTGTAAATGGGAAAGCAAAAGTAAAAAAAGACAGTAAAGAGTTTTATATTACTAAACCAACATCTCAAACATACTCAACAGTAACAAATGCAGAAGGACCGGCTACGCCATCAGTAAAAGTTTTGGAACCACCCGTAACAATGTACGGACAAGTTGATGCCTCTTTTGTTGGCACATGGAAATGGCAGCCCAGGCCGGGAGAGACAGGTACAACTAACATCTATTATTTTAAGAACGATGGGACTTATGAATTTTATATTGGCAGTTCTTTTCATCCCGATTCTCGGTCCTATAAAGACGTGACACTTTATTGGCGGGTAAACGGCAACACACTTGAAACTTATTGCAGCCTTTGGAAAGACGTTGAAAAAACACAGGTAGAAAAAAGAAATGATGCAACCACAAATAAACCGGCTATTGTTATGCAAACCAAAGACGGTTCATTGGCTTTTATCTCCATGGACAATAAGCCGTTCTTCGCCGGGATCCCGGCGGTGAATTTGCATACGTTGTTAAACAATCCGCCAAAAGACGGTCATGATCCCAGTATTCTTGGTCTTTGGAAATACAATTATCCCGGCACAACAAATGCGGCATACATCAAATTAAATGCTGATGGATCTTATGAATCTTATAATAACGCTGTATCTGTGGCCAATCGATCGGATAATGGCAAATGCAAATGGAGAATTGAAGATGGTATATTTATCTTGAGCTGTGAAGGAATTCAAAGCACACGCAGTACAATAAAGAAAAAAAATGATCCTTCAACCGGCAAGCCGACACTCGTGTTAGCTGATCATTATCCTTATTTTTCGATGGATAATAAAGCGGGGTGGTAAAAAATATTTCAAATTGTCCAAACAACTTTTCTCTCCGGATCGAATAAACTCTTTAATTAAACCACGTATATCTTAAAAAAGGAAAAAAGAAGCCGTTGCCGGCTTCACTTTTAATGCTGACGGCTTGAAATCCCGATCAGGCTAAATCTCAATGCTTCAATAAACTCACTCTTACCCCTCCTAGTTATTTTTTGTAGATTTAAGGTATGGAAGTACGGGAGCCTATACCGGTTGATGGCAAACTAAAAATAACAATCCAGGAATATTTGGACATGGAAGAAGCGTCGCAGGAGAAACATGAATATTACCGGGGAGAAGTATTTGCCATGAGCGGTCCGAAAGTTCCGCACAATATTATTGCCGTTAACTTGCTGAGCCAGCTCTCGACAAAGCTAAAGGGAAAGTCATGCCGTCCGTTCAACAGCGATCAACGCATCCATATTGAAAAAAACACCTTGTTTACCTATCCCGATATATCCATTATTTGTGGTGAAATAATATCTCTTAATAATGATGAATGGAATGTATTGAATCCAACTGTTCTTGTCGAAGTACTATCTCCTTCCACAAAAAATTATGACCGGGGCGAAAAATTTATGTTGTACAGAGACATCCCGACCCTCAAAGAATATATTCTGGTAGATTCTGAAATGATACATATTGAAGCCTTCCGTCTGAATACAAGAGACCATTGGGAGTTGGAAGAATACAGGGATACTTCTGAAATATTGCCCCTGCCCTCTGTTCACATTTCAATGGCTCTGACTGAAATCTGTGAGGGAACAAAATTGTCATAAAAGCAATCCAACTTCGTTCATTCCTTTTTTCTATATTTATAAGTAGTCTTTTCACCTGTTGTTATTGTAATCTTCCCGGGGATGATTGAATTTTATTTTTAAACGAACCACCATGGCAAAACCCAACGGATCGCATATAGATCCCAAACGAGCCGAAGCTTTTAAGAAATTAAAGATAGATGCTAAAGACCGGGTGATACTTGCACTTGATGGTGGCGGGATGCGCGGCATCCTTACTATACAATTGCTGAAAAAAATAGAAGAAATAGCCGGTATCAAATGTTATGAATTATTTGATATGATCGCCGGTACATCAACCGGCGGTATCATTGCTGGTTTGATCTTAAAAGG
>DASVAM010000351.1:0-3179 GCA_036376375.1 Chitinophagaceae bacterium | reverse complement strand
GATGATCTCGTGTAGCTCAATACTAAAGCCGGTCATGAAATTCTTCATCAGGTCATGGGTGAGCGGCCGGCTTGGTTGCATTTTCTCCAAAGCCACCGCGATCGCCTGGGCCTCAAAACCCCCGATTACGATCGGCAAACGACGAAGACCATTTACTTCGCCTAACACGACTGCATAGGAGTGGGTTTGCGTAATGCTGTGCGACAACGCTACTATTTCCAATTCTATCTTCTTCATAATTATGGCACGAAACTAAGAGATTTTAAATAAAAAACTACAGAGTTTTAGTTGTTACCACTCTTTTGCTTGTCAGGTTTTTTGGCAGGGGGTTTTGTTGATTTAGATGGCTGCTTTGGCGGAGGTGGTGGTGGAGGTTCAGGTTTTTCTTCGGCTTCTTTTGTTATTTCTGTTATCGTAACAGTTCTTTTATCGGTATTGCCTAAAATCTCGGACATTTTAGTTGTTTGTGTCGAGAAATTTTTTGGTATCTCAAATAAACTGTCTGCATTTTTTAATTGTTCGATCTTTATCGCAGCCAGTATTATTTCATTGCCACTAAAGGGTCCATTGTTGTAGCTGGTTTTAGTTGATAAACAGATAGCATTGTTATGAGTCGTGGAAGACTGGGTGAAGTAAGGGGTTATATTATATGGGAAATAAAGGTCTCTGGCATAGTGTGAAATTACCTGGATCGTAAGAGAAGTATCGGAATTATGTGAGGGTAGATTATATCTCGTTATTTCTTTTACTCCATAACATTTTCTCCCTAAAATTTCAATTTCATCATTTAAAGGAACACTAGACATGATTTTAAAGTCAATAAGTCCAGGAGTATCAATAACGATCCTTTTGGTTTTTTTTGTTGTTGAGTGAACGACATAATAAACGTTACTGTCTAAAAATCCGATCACATATGTATCCTCTTTTGAAATGTTTTCATTGCTGACAAACATCTCTGTTCTTATTTTGCCTGGGGAATAATAAGTGATCATCAGGATCGAATCACCCTTCAAAATTGAATCGTACTTGTCCCACCGGTAAGCATAGGCTATTTTACCTTCGAAAACTTTTTGAGTGAAACCTAAGGATGAAGCAAGCAAAAGCAATATTAACCCAGTACACTTCATACAGTAATTTAAAACAAAAACCACAAACGCAAAGCATTTGTGGTTCGCCATCTATTTATGAAACAAAACTATCCTTTTATTTTCTTTATCGCTTCAGTCATCTTTGGCACAACTTCAAAGGCATCACCAACAATTCCATAGTCAGCAGCTTTAAAAAATGGAGCTTCCGGATCCTTGTTTATTACAACGATCACCTTGCTTCTGTTGACGCCGGCGAGATGTTGAATTGCTCCGGAAATACCAATGGCAATGTATAAAGTTGGAGCGATAGCGGTCCCGGTTTGTCCTACGTGCTCATTATGCGGCCGCCAATGGGCATCTGCAACGGGACGGCTGCAGGCGGTTGCAGCATGTAATGCTTTGGCAAGATCTTCAACGATGCCCCAATTCTCAGGTCCTTTTAATCCACGTCCTGCACTTACAACGATCTCCGCTTCTGTCAGTGGAACTTCGCCACTTATTTTATTGACGGCAGTCACTTTCACCTTAGGTGCATCCACGGTGATGGCCGGACTCACCACTTCAGCAGTTCCTTCACCAGCTATGGTCTGGTAAGCATTTGGGTTAAGCGCAATAATTTTTATGTCTGTATTCAAAGAAATATTTGCAAAGGCTTTTCCGGAAAAAACATTTTTCTTAACGATAAAGCCTTTATTTGTATCCGGCAAGGCCACGGCCCCGGAAACAAGTCCTGCTTTTAATCTTGCTGCCAGACGTGGGGCAATAGCTTTCCCATCTACATTATTGGAGAATACAATTACTTTGGCACCTGTTTTTCCCGCTACATCAGCAATTGCTTTTGTGAAGACCTGTGCATCCAAATGATCAAGTGATGGATTATTTACATGATGCACTTTCTTTACTCCATATTTTCCCAACGCAACAAGATCTTCTTTTACCGTACCAAGGACAATCCCTTCTGCGGTAGTACCAAGTTGCTCTGCAACCCTGGCACCATAGGTCATTGCTTCAAAAGAGGCTTTTTTAATATGGCCTTCGGCAACATCAATGAAAATTAAAACTGACATACAATTATTTTAGATTTTAGAATGTGGATTGCGGATTTTAAATCTGAAATCCGCAATCTGAAATCTGCAATCAAATCACCTTTGCTTCATCTTTTAATAATCTGACTAATTCTTCCACATTATCAGCTGAGATCAGCTTTACACCCGCTTTTGCGGGGGGTAACTCAAAACTTGTTATTGCCGTTAAAGCATCCACTGCAGTTGGTTCAACTGCTTTCAATGGCTTTGTTCGTGCGGCCATAATACCTCTCATATTGGGGATACGTTGCTCCGCCACGCCTTTCTGACAACTAACCACGGCTGGTAAATTCACTTCGCAAACTTCTTCACCTCCTTCGATCTCCCTTGTGACGGTTGCCTTGCTTCCGCCCAATTCAAATTTTGTTGCCAGTGAAACATAAGGCATATCCAATAACTCGGCTACCATTCCACCGATGGATGAACCATTATAGTCGATCGTTTCTTTTCCTGTAAAAATCAGGTCATAACTACCTTGTTTTGCAATCTCAGCGATCTGTGAAGCGATATAAAAGCTATCATGACTATCGGCATTCACTCGAATAGCTTCATCGCCGCCCAGTGCCAGTGCTTTACGGATAATAGGATCGGCATCTGCGGCGCCAACAGTTATTAAATGTATAATAATGGAAGCATCGGCTTCTTTTAGTTCGATAGCACGAACAAGAGAATACCATTCGTCATAGGGATTAATGATCCACTGTACGCCATTGTTATCGAATTTCGTGTTGTTATCAGTGAAGGCTATTTTTGCCGTGGTATCAGGCGTTTTACTGATACAAACAAGTATTTTCATTGAAATTAATTTTTTGTCATCCTGAGCGAAGCGAAGGAAGGTTGTTTATGCAACCAAAGCAAAGATAAGGTGTGGTAATTAATAATTAAGATTAATAATTAATAATTTTTCCAGATGGACAGGGTAGAAAAGATAAAAGAGATGATGAAAGATAACCCAACCGACAGTTTTCTTTGTCATGCGCTGGCACTGGAATACATTAAACTGGGC
>DASVAM010000347.1:0-4938 GCA_036376375.1 Chitinophagaceae bacterium | reverse complement strand
GCTGCAAGGGACGGGCCTGGATCTTTATAAAAAAATCTTAAACAGCCATCCTTCTATTGATTTAATTGCCAGTGGCGGGGTTTCCTCTATTGACGATCTGTTACAACTCAGGGAAGCAGGGTGCAGCGGGGCTATTGTTGGCAAGGCGATCTATGAGAAAAAAATATTGTTGAATGATTTAAAACAGTTCATATGATCAGCACTAACGATTTCCTCTTGTTTGCTTTCGCCAGCTTGGTATTAAACGTTACTCCGGGGAATGATATGTTATATGTGGCAACAAGAAGCACATCGCAGGGAGTGAAAGCCGGGATCGTTTCGGCGCTTGGTATTGCGGGCGGTTGTATTGTTCATTTAGTGGCTGCAGTAATTGGTTTGTCTGCGATCATTGCCAATTCTGCCATTGCTTTCGATATTATAAAATATGCTGGCGCTGCCTATCTGATCTGGCTTGGTATAAGATCATTTTTGAGCAGACAAAATAAATTCAGCGTTCAGAATACTCTTGAGAAAACAACGCTTTCAAAATTATTCTGGCAGGGAGTTTTCACGAATGTGTTGAATCCAAAAGTTGCTTTATTTTTTCTTGCATTTCTTCCACAATTCATTCACCCGGAAAATGGAAACACGGGATTACAAATCCTATTATTGGGATTGTGGTTTAATTTCTCCGGAACAATTGTAAATATTGTCGTGGCTATGTTATTTGGGAAACTTGGGAACTGGCTGGCCGATAAACAAGCATTCATTAAATGGCAGAATAAGATCACGGGATTATTATTAGTTGGATTAGGAATAAAAGTAGCGCTGAGTTCAAGAAAATAAACCCTCTAAACCTGCCTAAAGGGAGGCTTTTGATCTGATTAACACGATGAATGTATGAACATAAAATCGAAAATAGAAGCTGATACATCAAGGCTGCCCTTAGGATCCGGGAGGTTGACAAAACGCATCATACCTTGCCTGGATATTAAAGATGGAAGAACTGTTAAAGGAACCAACTTTATAAACCTTCGGGATGCGGGTGATCCGGTAGAATTAGGAGCATTATATGCCAAAGAAGGAGCCGATGAGCTGGTTTTCCTCGATATCACTGCAACAGTTGAAAAAAGGAAAACATTGAGTGAACTAGTAAACAAAATTGCTCATCATGTAAATATTCCATTTACTGTGGGTGGCGGTATCAGCAGCGTGGAAGATGTGAATGTTTTATTGCAAAATGGGGCTGATAAAATCTCTGTCAACACCTCTGCCTTTAAGATGCCGCAATTGATCGATGATCTCGCAAAAGAATTCGGTAGCCAATGTGTGGTACTGGCTATCGATACAAAAAAAGAAAAAGATGGAGAATGGTATGTTTATTTAAATGGCGGGCGAACTAAAACTGATAAAAAATGTTTCGCATGGGCAAATGAGGCGGTTGAAAGGGGTGCCGGCGAAATATTATTGACATCGATGAATCATGATGGAACAAAAAGCGGTTTTGCAATTGAAATAACCAGGTTGCTTTCTGAACAATTGCCTGTTCCCGTCATTGCAAGTGGTGGTGCCGGCCATATGGATCATTTTGTTGAAGTTTTTGAAAAAGCATCAGCTGATGCTGCATTGGCAGCAAGTATTTTTCATTTCAAAGAAATTTCAATACCCGATCTCAAAAAATATTTAGCCAGCAAAAATATTTCAATCAGATTATGAATCCAGATTTTTCAAAGTATACTGACGGGTTAATTCCTGTTATTGTCCAGGACAACATAAGTAACAAAGTCCTGATGCTCGGTTTTATGAACGAAGAAGCATTTACCAAAACAATTACTGATGGCAAAGTAACTTTTTTCAGTCGAAGCAAACAAAGACTCTGGACCAAAGGCGAAACAAGTAATAATTTCTTATTGGTGAAGGATATAATAATTGATTGCGATAACGATACTTTGTTGATCAAAGCCTCTCCTACTGGACCTGTTTGTCATACCGGCGCCGACACTTGTTTTAATGAAACAAATTCCTCTTTTTCATTGGAGAAATTAGAAAATATAATTGCTGATCGAAAAAATAATCCTTCTGCTTCATCCTATACATCTTCGCTTTTTACCAAAGGCATCAATAAGATTGCACAGAAAGTGGGTGAAGAAGCTGTGGAACTTGTGATCGAAAGTAAAGATGATAATAAAGAAAAACTTTTAGGCGAAGCTGCTGATCTACTTTACCATTATCTTGTCTTATTACAGGCAAAAAATTATAACCTGCAGGATGTTATAAATGTTTTAGCACAAAGACATAAATGAATATTGGCTCTTACACGATTGTTGGTGTTTGATTTACTAATTTTGTTATTGAACTAAAATTGAACACCAACAACAGAAAAAGGTTAAACATGAAATTAAGACTACCCTTAATAAAAATGGCTACACTTCTTTTTTTGTGTGGTTGTATTAATGCACAAGAGAACGTAATTGGAATGAAGAACACAACAGGAAAACTTATGGGATATCTTGAAAAATGTGATTCTAATGGCATTAGTTCTATTTTTGACGATGCTGAGAATTTAGAATATAAAACTGATGAAATTAAGGCAGACTGCAAGGCGTTTGCTCTCATTGTCAAAAAATATGGAATTCCTTCAAGAGACAAAATGACGATGTCAAAAGGATTGAGTGGTGAAAATGTTGTTTCATTACAGTTGATCAGCAAAGCAGATTCTTCTTTGAATCTTTCAAACGCAAGCCTTTTAGTGTTTTTTTATCCTGATAAGTATTTGAATAATACAAACAAAATTTTAAACTATGCTTTCATTAGGACACAGTTGAAAGAACAAGAAAAAAAATTCATAATTGCCCCGAAATTACCACACCAGTAACTCTTCCCAGACGAGTCTCCTCCGAATACCAAAAGAATTCATCCTAAGCAACCTAAGAGGGACGTCCACAATTCATTTATTTCTTACTATTTTACAAAGTCACGATAATAGTAAATGATTATTGTTCTAAATACCCTATTTGCTTATCTCTTTAAACAATAAAGGCCAATCAGGATTATACTCGTGTTCTTTTGAAAATAATTCAGCCATTTTCTTAACTATCGCAGGGTTTTGTGCAGCCACATTATTTATTTCCGGCGGATCTTTATCAAGATCATATAATTCAATAGCAGGTTTGGAAACTTTGGTAACCGCCAGCTTTATCGCTTTCCATTTTCCCCAGCGCACAGCCTGGCGGCCATCATTTTCATGAAACTCCCAATAAAAATATTCATGTTGCTTTTGTTTGCCTGTTTGAAATAGAGTAGGCAATAATGAAATGCCATCGATTTTTTTCTTAACAGGCACCCGTGCCATTTGAAGAAATGTAGGATACATATCCCAAAGCGCTGCAGGTTTGTCTACCACTGATGGTCTTATTTTTCCTGGTAAGTAAGCAATGAAAGGAACTCTAATCCCACCTTCGTATAGATCTCTTTTTATCCCTTTATATATGCCATTACTGTTAAAGAATTCCGGATCACCCCCATTTTCTTTATGAGGCCCGTTATCACTTGTGAAGATTATTAATGTGTTTTCGGCCAATCCCTTTTCCTCAACCGTTTTTACAACTTCACCAACAAATTTATCCAGCCTGCCTATCATAGCAGCGAATTGAGCATGCGGATATGGCTCGGGGATCATATTATGAGCTCTTGTGCGAAGATCTTTCCCGGTAAGCGGTTGTTCATTAAATTTCTTCACATAATAATTATACAATTCATCATGCGGACCAATTACATCACCATGCGGTAAGGTATACGGCAGGTAAATAAAAAATGGTTTAGCAGAAGATTGCTGTCTGATATACCCGATTGCCTGGTCATGTATCAACGATGCTGAATATATTGAATCTTTTGTTTTATTGACCGAAAGATCAACTTTATCGTGATTATCCCAGATATAGGGAGGGTAATAATCATGTGCCAGGCTCTGGCAGTTATAGCCATAAAATCTATCAAAACCCTTTTTGTTAGGATCGCCGCTGTTATTTATAAATCCTAATCCCCATTTGCCAAAAGCAGCAGTTGTATAGCCATTTTGTTGAAGTATGTTCGCAAATGTGATAATGGAATCCGGTAATGGAGTTTGTCCCTCTGGCGCATAAGCTTTGTTTCCACGTATAGCAGTATGGCCTGTATGTAAACCTGTAAGAAAACTTGATCGGGCTGGCGCACAAACAGTCGAACCGGAATAGAATTGTGTAAACCTCATCCCCTTTTGTGCAAGCTTGTCAATATTGGGTGTTTCAATTTTTTGCTGACCATAACATCCAATATCTCCATAACCAAGGTCATCAGCAAAAATGAAAATGATATTTGGCTTTAAATTATTCTGCGCATAAATGGAAATAACAGGCAACAAGAATATGATCGTAAAAAGGTATTTCATCTTATCTCAAATATCGGTAGTGCTTCAATTTGTTTTTTAACCACAGAGACACGGAAGTTCACAGAGAAACTCGGAGATTATCCCCAGTGTAACTTAGTGCCCCTGTGTCACAGCCTGCCCTGACGAAGGATGGGTGGTTTAATCCAAATATCAATCATTTCATTTTATATATCTCTGTCCCAGCCAATAAAAAACATCCCAAGCCATAATCTTCAAAATCGGGCGTACTGTCATAGGTGACAGGTTGACCATCTTTGGGTTCTTTGCCCGTACCCTGCACGTATCCTAATTTACCATTAGGATGTACGGCTTCTTTACTCATCACATTCCATGCTTTGGTAATTGCAGGTAAATAAGTTTTTTTATCAAGTATATTATTATTGATCCCCCATGCAAAGCCATAAATGAATAAGGAGGTGCCGGAAACTTCTTTACCACCGAAATTATTCGCATCATTCAAGCTTACATTCCAGTATCCATCACTGCGTTGCAATGGCAATAAAGCAACACACATATCTTTAAAATCCTGAAGA
>DASVAM010000338.1:0-3625 GCA_036376375.1 Chitinophagaceae bacterium | reverse complement strand
TCGTTGGTAAGCGCTGATTGCAGATTCGAAATAGCGTCCCGCCATTCGTCTTTTGTAAGTTGATTTAAGAATTGCCGGTCAAGATTTCTTGCCGCAAAATTTTGTCCCAAAACATCTTTTACCCTTTTGTTTATATTTTCCAAAGGGCGTAAAGCCCAGGGCTGAGAAATAAAATGCATCAGCAAACCATCAACTCTTGATAAGGCATGGTCCCGATCTTTTGGAAAAACCTTATATAAAACGATACTATCCTTTTCTCCCGATGGATTCCTTTTGGAAAACTTTGCCCAGTCAAAATTATCTTCATGCCTGTCAAAATCATTGATCACCATATCAAACAACCTTGCTTTAAGAAATCCTTCCTGATCAATCCTGTGCTTTGTATCTTTTGCAAATTTTTCAACAATATCTTCGGTACTCTCAATCTTTTCAGCATTACCGGCAATCTCCGAATGTTCCCATCCTTTGCCACCGGGTCTTTCTTCAAAATAACAAAGCTTGTTGCCGATCGAATCACGAAATTCTTTAAGGTCATCTGTATTTGGGACAAATAGAATTTCGGGATTCATATGGAAGATCGGGATCTTTTCGGCTAGCCTTGCCACGATTAATGCACCATAAGGATGGATCATGCTTAACTGGTCATTGGCCCGGTGATGTATAAAAGTTCCCCTTAGGCCTTCCGGGACCAGTGGGGTAAGATCTTTTTCAACTGTTCTCAATACATATTCCTTTCCATCACCGGCAATTACTCTTAATGATTTCGATTGATGACCTCCACCCAGTTCATCAGGAGTCAATCCGCCTTTAAACGTTTTCATATCCAGTATTGGGAAACTTACGGTGGTCCCCCATTCTTTGCGGTAATGTTTTCCCCAAAAAAATTCCTCGGCAGGCGATGCTCTGTATTTTGTTGAAAGAGGCATGCTTACCGAACCAGTAAAGCCGGCGGGCTTTTTACTAACAGAATCAACGGTTGAGAGCTGCGCAATAGCACAACCAGCTTGTAATAAGCAAATAAGAAAGAGTAAAGAAGATCTCATCATTTAGTCTGTCTTTGGTAGAATTAGTTAATAATATTTATAGGGCTTGATTTCTTTCCCAATATTACAAGAACCGTGCAAAGGCATTGCAACAACAATGTTCAGAATATGATCTATTATTTTTCGATAGCGGGTGTTCTTTTTTGCCGCGGCTTTGTGACCGGTCTTTTAAGTGCTTTGGTCTGTTTAAGATTTTTAGCGGGACGTTTTTTTGTTTTTTTGTCGACCTTGAAAAGCTTTTTGAAGTATAAATAAACTCCTGCGCCTGCACTGGCTAAACCCGCTTTCAATAACATTCCTGGTAGTTTCATAAATCCTTTTTCATGTATAAAACAATTAACATACCAGTAAATGTGGTGTTGGATATGGGGAATGCAAAAAAACAGCGGATTCTTAAAATCCGGCTTGCTGTTTATGTACCACGCCATCTTTCATCACGAATGCAATTTTTCCAAAAGCCTTTGGATCAGTCAAAGGATCGCCATCCACAGCAACTATATCGGCAAGCTTCCCAATTTCAATACTTCCCAATTGATCTTTCATTCCTAAAAGTTCAGCAGCATTAATAGTCGCCGCTTTTATCGCCTGCATAGCCGGCATGCCTGCTTCGATCATATATCCAAATTCTCTCCAATTTTCTCCGTGTTTGAAAACTCCTGCATCGGTCCCAAATGCAATTTTTACTCCTGCTTTATACGCTTTGGCAAACGTGAATTTTATCTGGGCGCCAATCACTTTTGCTTTAGCAGCCACCATCTCGGGGTAATACCCTTCTTTCTTTGCCGAATCAGCAACAGATTCGCCCGCTGTAATTGTCGGAACATACCAGGTTCCATATTTCTTAAAAAGTTCGATTGTTTCATCATCCATTAATGTCCCATGCTCAATGGATGTAACACCGGCACGGATCGCCCTTTTCATGCCTTCGGCGCCATGAGCGTGTGCAGCAACAGTAAATCCATAATCTTTAGCAGTTTCAACGATCGCTTTTATTTCCTCTTCCGTGAATTGCGGATTCTGCCCACTCTTTGCAAGACTTAAGACACCACCGGTTGCCGTAATTTTTATCAGATCCGACCCGTCCTTATATCGTTGTCTCACTGCTTTACGTGCATCTTCATCACTATTTACCACTCCCGCACCCGGACCGGGATCACCCATCAGGTCCTTTCTGTAACCATTTGTAGGATCAGCATGTCCGCCGGTGGTTCCGATTGATTTCCCGGCAGTAAATATTCTGGGTCCCTTAACCTGTCCTTTATTAATTGCATTCCGCAATGAAATATTTACTCCGTTTCCGCCCAGGTCTCTTACGGTTGTAAATCCGGCCATCAACGTTCTTTCTGCGAATGGAATTGAGTTAAAAGCAATATCGGTCGGGTTCAGCGTAAATCTTTCAAGGTATGCATTGGGGTTGGTTTCACCTTCCAGGTGCACATGCATATCCATCCACCCGGGTGTTACCGTTTTTGTTTTCAGATCAATGGTCTTGTCTGCTGTGCCCGGTTTTGAAAACCCTTTTTCAACCGCAACGATTTTATTTTTTTCGATCACAATGGTCATTTCTTTTTTGGATTCATTTGAAATACCATCGATCAGTGTGCCGCACCAGATAAAGGTCTTTTGTGCGAACAGAAATTGACATGAAATAATTGAAAGGATAAAAAATATTTTTCTCATAAGTAATACTGCTTAAGCGATTTAAACAGTAAGATATAATTTTTCTTGTTAGGGCATAGTATTTGCAAAAATACAGGTGATGAAGAAGCGAATACTCATTGCAGATGATGATCCCAGCTTACGGGAAATTTTCCAGATAATCCTGGAAAAAGCCGGCTATGATCTTGAGATAAAAGACGATGCAAATGAGATATTTCAAAATCAGTTCAGAGTTCCTGACGTTTTTCTTGTGGATAAATTATTATCGGGTATTGATGGACTTGATATTTGTCAATATTTAAAAAATGATGCAAGAACCAGCCATGTCCCCGTCATAATGGTTTCTGCTACACCCGATATCGGCATTGAAGCAACAAGGGCAGGCGCAGATGACTTTATTGAAAAGCCATTTGATGTCATTCATCTCTTACACGTGATTGAACGTAATCTCAATGATTCAAAGAATGGAAAACCTTTAAAGAAAGTTTCGTAGAACACTGAATCATCGCCATCAACCTTTTCTTCGGGAAGCAAAAATTTTTCGCGTAGAATGTTTATGCAGTTAATAGAAAACAATTCCATTGATCGATCAAAAATCAATTGCTTCTAAAAAGTGATCGTGTCGTGGTTTATCAGCATCGCATGTTGCACCGGGCGTCAACGCCTGCATTCGCTTGCCCGGATTTAAATTGGTAAAAAACAAGTTCAGCCGTTTTGTTTTGTACAAATGGGCCATACTTTTCATAGAAGGAACCGCAACGAGCTTTGGAAGTTTGGTTTTTTTGCCCGCAACTGTATAAAACAATACGACGAAAGCCACGGTGAAAGCGGGTTTGAAGCAACGAAAGAAGATCGCCGGTTTTTTTTCCACAATCCTGAGTTCATAGTTTCTCAATAACGGAAATTCCTCTTAGTTTTGCATG
>DASVAM010000335.1:0-6020 GCA_036376375.1 Chitinophagaceae bacterium | reverse complement strand
TCGATCCTGTCATAATAAGGTTTGATATCATCATAACTGATCGGCCAATCATCGCCCAGGCCATCAATACTTCTTCTTTTAAAATCTTTAGGGCCGAAACGAAGAGAGATCCTTCCCCAATGATTGGTTCTTCCGCCCAACATTCTTGCACGCCACCAAAGCCAGTCAGTTCCCGAAGCTTTTGTATAAGGTTCGCCGTCTATTTCCCATCCCCAATAACTTGCATCAAAATCTCCAAATGGGCGAAGTTTTGTTGAAGCTCCACGACGCGGGCTTTCCCACGGGTTTTTTAGTTGTGTGATATTTTTCTGCGGGTCATACATGTAGCCGGCTTCGAGTAAACACACTTTTAACCCTGCATTTGCTAAAACATAGGCTGCCATTCCGCCACCTGCACCTGACCCAACAATCACCGCATCATATTTTTTTGGTTGCTTTTTTATCTGGAAATCTCCCATTTGCAATCGTTTTTATAATTGGGCGTCAATTTACACGATAAAATAGCATGTTGTTTACTTTTCATAAAATTTCTCCGCACATTTGTTAGCGTATATTCGTTTGTCAAACGCACGATCTCACAATGAAGAAAATAGTTATGCTCGTTTTCGGATTAATCAATTTTATTTTCTCGAAATCGCAGAGCATTTATGATACCTATCCTGTCTATAAGGGAAATGATCTTGGATTAACCTATACCAAAACTCAATCTGCATTTCGCATTTGGGCGCCGACTGCAGAGAAAACACAATTAGTTTTTTATAATGAGGGACTGCATGGTGTTGCCGAATCGACAGTCGAAATGAAAAAGTCTGTTGATGGCACATGGATTTCAGTCGTCCCCGGAGATATGAAAGGGAAATTTTACGTCTTCAGGGTTCAAATAAATGGCAGGTGGCTAAATGAAGTCCCCGATCCGTATGCAACAGCAGTTGGTGTCAATGGAAAAAGAGCAATGGTCGTTGACCTGAAAGAGACCAATCCAGCCGGATGGGAAAAAGATAAGAGCCCTTATTTCAAAAATAAAACTGACGCCGTCCTTTATGAACTGCAAATAAGAGACGCCAGTATTTCGGAGAATTCGGGAATTAAAAACAAAGGAAAATATTTAGGATTAACTGAAACAGGAACTAAGAATCCGGAAGGTCATTCAACGGGTCTCGATCATATAAAAGACCTGGGTGTAACGCATGTTCATTTGTTACCCTGTTTTGATTTCTATTCTTTGGATGAAAGCAAACCTGAGAAACCGCAGTACAACTGGGGTTATGATCCGCTAAATTATAATGCACCGGATGGTTCTTTTTCAACGAACCCTTATGATGGAGTAACAAGGATTAAGGAATTCAAACAAATGGTGCAGGCGTTTCATCAAAATGGATTGAGAGTAATCATGGATGTTGTCTATAATCATACAAGACTTACAGAAGATTCTTATTTCAATCAATTGGTGCCGGGATATTATTACCGGCAAACAAAAGACGGCAAATTTTCGGATGCAACAGCTTGTGGCAATGAAACAGCCAGCGAACGATACATGATGCGAAAGTTTATGCTGGAATCAGTTTTGTATTGGGTTAATGAATATCATATTGATGGATTCCGGTTTGACCTGATGGGAGTGCATGATATCGAAACAATGAATCTCATCTCAAAAGAATTGCACAAAATAAAACCGGATATTTTATTATACGGTGAAGGATGGACAGCCGGTTCCTCGCCACTGGCTGATTCTTTAAGAGCCATAAAGAAATATACGTACAAATTAGATCGCATCGCTGTCTTTAGTGATGATATAAGAGATGGTATAAAAGGAAGTGTATTTGAACATGATGACAAGGGTTTTGCGAGCGGAAAGCCGGGGATGGAAGAAAGTATAAAGTTTGGGATCGTTGCTTCCTGCAAGCATCCACAGGTTGATTACGCAAAAGTGAATTATTCAAAAGCTCCTTATTCTTCACAACCATGGAATACGATTACGTATTGTGAGTGTCACGATAATCATGTTCTTTGGGATAAACTGGCTATTTCGGCAAAAAATGCGACAGCAGCCCAGCGAAAAGAAATGGACAAGCTTGCCCTGTCAATTGTATTGACCTCACAGGGAATTTCTTTTTTACATGCCGGCACAGAATTTTTAAGAACAAAGAAAGGAGTTGAGAATAGCTTTGAATCGCCTGATAGCATTAATGCAATTGACTGGCACTTGAAAACAAAGAACGAAGAAATATTTAACTATGTTAAAGGCTTAATTGAACTCAGAAAAGATCACCCGGCATTTCGAATGACAACGGAAAGACAGATTCGTGATAACATAAAATTCCTGGATACCGGCCAAAAAGGAATTGTAAGCTATATCATCAATAGTGCCCGGATAAAAGATAGTTGGAAAAGGATCCTTGTGATCTTTAACGGCAATGATGTAAGAAAAAATATGGGATTGCCAAATGGATTATGGAGAATGGCTATCCGGAACAATGATTTTCGTAATTCAGAAATCGACGGCGCCCTGATGATCGAGCCTTACAGCTGCACTATTTTATATGAGAAGTAAGTAAGCTACTTCTTGGCGGCTTTGTCAATATTCCTTCCAACAAAATAACCCAGGGCTGCGCCAACAATAGTGCCGCCAATTGCCCAAACGAAATCTCCCTGCGTCGCAAAAAAGAAGATTGCCAGGCCTGCAACGGCCCCGCCCACGGCAAATACGGAGCTTGCCTTTGACCTGGATTTTGATTCACCCGTACTCCCGGCAGTCTTGTTCTGAAATTGTTTCAGGTGTTCTTTATGTCCTTTTCGATGATGAGGTCTGGCCATGATTTTCCCATTTTGCGTAAGATAACAATTGCAATTGAAAAAAACATTGAATAAAGAACACAAAATCCATTTGAAATTTTTATTCGCCGCTGGTAATTTCATGTTCGTTTCTTAAGGCAGATTTACTATTTTCCGCGATTATTATCATCGTTCATGGAAAAAAAACTCATCCTGTTTGTCCTTTTGATTATTACGATTCATTCGTACGCGCAGGATGCTTCCGTATTCAGGCCCGATGCGGTTAAAAAAGAAATGGTCGCATTGCCAATAACGGGTTCGATCAGGATCGATGGATTACTAAATGAAGAAGAGTGGAAGCTGGCAAAGCCTTCACCAAGGTTTGTACAGGTAGAACCACACCAGGGGATGCCAGCGAATTTCGAAACGGAAGTGAAAGTTCTATACAATCGCCAGTTTTTATATGTTGGCTTTATTTGTCAGGACTCCATCGGTAAAAAAGCCATTCGCGCCACCGATTTCAGACGTGACTTTAGCACCCGTAGTCACGATCATGTCGCCTTATCATTTGACGGTTTTAATGATTCACGAAATGCAATGGCATTAATGGCAAATGCCTATGGGGTACAAAGAGACCTGCTTGTTTTTGATGATATTTTAACCGATGTGGATTGGGATGGACTTTGGAAGGTAAGAACCACAAGAAATGATTCCGGGTGGGTGGCAGAAGTAGCGATCCCATGGCAAACACTTCGTTATCCAAAAACAAAAGATTCAATTCAGAATTGGGGATTCAATGTCTATCGTACAAGAAGAATGAGCAATGAAATAAGTTCTTTCTCCGGGTATCCACGAAATTTCAGTTTTACAAGAATGGATTATGCCGGGCTATTAAAAAATCTGCAACCGCCGCCACCGCGTCCAAATATCCGTATACAACCGTATGTTCTTGGATCGTATGATCGTTACAAAAATTTTCCTGCATCTACCGAGCCTGAAAAGAATAATTTTCGTGCCGGTGGAGATATTAAATGGGCGATCAATCCAAACGCAATTCTTGATGTAACGATCAATACAGATTTTGCACAAGCGGATGCAGACCGGCAGGTGAATAATGTAACACGGTTCTCTGTTTTCTTTCCTGAACGAAGACAATTCTTTTTAGAAAACGCGTCATTATTTGGAGTGGGAGTGAGGCCAAATGAGGATGGTTCAGGTGGCGCTATGCGTATACAACCTTTCTTTAGCAGAAGGATCGGTTTGGATGATGATGGGAACCCAATCCCGATTGATGCGGGTGGAAGATTTGTTTATCGTTCATTAAAGAGAAATGCAGGTGTAATGGCAATGCGCCAGCGAGAATCGTCAACAACACCCGCTACGAATTTTTTTATCGGCCGTTTCTCTGAGAATTTTGGAAAGCAAAACAGGATCGGCGGGTTGTTGACCTATAAAAATAATTCTGACGGTTCGAATTCAGTTGGGGCGATAGATGGATTTTTCAGAATGGGCGAATCCCACTCCCTGAATACAATGCTGATCTATTCCAATAGTGAGAATAAAACGAATGGTACTTCAAACAAAGCCGGTTTTGCAGGTTATGCACAATATTATTTTACAAATAACCAGTGGAAACTTTGGTGGACACAGTCGGTCGTTACAAAAAATTTTGATCCTGAGTTGGGTTTTGTTTCCCGCAGTGACGTGATCGGAACCACACCGGGAATATTCTGGTACTACCGTGGTAAATTTTTGCCCTTCAGAAAATGGATCCGTGCATTTGAGCCCGGTGTCTTCCCTGAATTCTATCACCAGGCATCAACGGGTAAATTGATAGAAAGACAACTTACAATGAATCCGGTCTGGTTGAATTTTCAGAGTGGTGGTTACTTTGGCTACATTATTACTCCAACTTATCAATTATTGACTGAACCATTTGTTCCATTAGGAATAACTATTCCCGAAGGGGAATATAATTATTTAAGACATATATTTTATTTCAGCACCGATCAGTCCCGGGTAATCAGTTCCAATATAAATCTTGAGACAGGATCTTATTACAATGGGAGCCTTACTGCCGGGACGATAACACTCAATTTTGCACCGATCCCAAATTTCTTTTTACAGGGACAATTTAATCGCAATCGTTTTAAAGAAGTAGGAGAGCCGGCAACTGATAAAACTGTTGATCTGTATAGCATTTCAGGAAGGCTCGCATTAAATCCAAGATTGCAGCTCATCGGTTTTTATCAAAAGAATTCTGAAAATAATTTGAGCAATTATAACATTCGACTTTCGTGGGAATATCAACCCCTGTCATATGTTTACCTTGTATATAACCGCCGCGGGTTTGACAATGCACAACAAAAAAGACAAACTGAAGATCACGCAATCATTAAAGTAAGTTATTTGCGGCAACTATGATTTTGTCGAAATAAAAATGAGGCGATCTCAAAAAAGGTAATTCCTGGCGGACACAATGAACACTAAGAATGACACAAAGAACACAAGGTGTTGGCATTTAATATAACTTCTTTGTGCACTTCGTGTTTCCTTCGTGTTCTTCGTGTCACATATAACATCTGAGACGAACTCTCTTACTTAATTGCAAAAGAACTTTATTCAGTAGTAAAGATCTTTACAACACCATCAACCTCGCTGCTCACAATTATGAGACTTTTTCCGTTGGGGCTATCACTGGCAGAAACAAATACAAGACCTTCAGGTCCAACGCCGCAGTTTAACCATTGCAAATAAACGGGGCTATCAGGATCAGTAATATCATACACCGCTACGGCGTCCGCTCTTTCCAATCCGACGAACAGAAGATTCTTATTTCCCACGCGACCGATCACAATACCCTCCGGCTCTATTGATTTATCATCACTACGACTGTCAACATATTTGCCTGCGGCCAATGCTCTCTTATCAAGATCATTTTTGCTGTCAAAGATCAGTTCGCCTGTATTGCCATTCCAAATGCTGAATGATCTTGCACCTTGCGCATAAATTTCATCGTAGTCACCATCACCATCAGTGTCACCTAAGGTCTTTGTCACATTTAAACGCCCGAGTTTGGAATTAGGTTTCCAGTTCACCGCTGCATTTGGAAACACAGTTGGATCGAGAGGGTAGGCCGCATTACCCAATCTTACATTCTCAACAAAACCTGCCCATTCTCTTGCATCGCCTTCATTCGCACTATACACATAGGGGATACCATTGTTTGGATGAACAGCTATTGCATC
>DASVAM010000334.1:0-6663 GCA_036376375.1 Chitinophagaceae bacterium | reverse complement strand
AAAACATTTTGAAGAAATTGTCTTTAATACCATTATCCATCGTAATTCAAAGTTGAGTGAAGCTCCCAGTGTTGGTAAGCCGGTTGTGTTATACGATGCCAACAGTAAAGGCTCTGTGAATTATCTTAATCTTGCCAAAGAGATTCTGCAGAAAAATAATATGACGAGGATTAAGCAGGAGGAAAGGATACTTGAATTGTGAGTCGGGAGTTAGGAGTCGGGAGTTAGGAGTCTAAGATCTCAGAGGTTTGAACACTTACTTCAATTTCTGAAATGATTTTATTCAAATGGGCAGTTATAAAGATTTAATTGTTTATCAAAAAGCCTATAAGCTAGCCATGGATATTTTTGAAAGAACCAAAAAATTTCCTACGGAAGAAAAATATAGTCTCACTGATCAAATCAGGAGGTCGTCAAGATCTGTCTGCGTTAACCTCGTTGAAGCATATCGAAGGCGAAAATATAAGGCACATTTTGTTTCTAAATTGACTGATTCTTCAACGGAGAATGCTGAAACTCAAGTTTGGCTCGATTTTTCAAAAGATTGTAAATATCTAGAAATAAATGAGTATGAAGATTTCAAGTCAAGGAATGATGAAGTTGGAAAAATAATCTGGCATATGATTGAAAACCCTGACAAGTTTATTTGAGCCAGACTCCGAACTCCGAACTACAAACTAAGAACTAAGCAATGAATCCTCAAAAACCCAATCCAAATAAAGAAGCTCTCGGAAAAGGGATCCGCTCATTATTGCAAAGTATCGATGCAGATCTGAAAACAGGGACAGGACATTTGAAACCTACCGTCGTGGAAACGGCGACGGGTTCATTCAGGATTCCTGTAGATGACATCGATATCAATCCGAAGCAACCCCGCCGCTATTTTGATGAAGATGCATTAAATGAGCTTGCTTCATCGATCAAAACTCATGATATTATCCAGCCCGTTACTGTTTCCCGGATGCCTTCCGGGAGATATCGTTTGGTTTCAGGAGAAAGACGTTTAAGAGCATCAAAGATTGCCGGGTTAAAAGATATTCCTGCTTACATACGCCAGACCAATGATCAGCAATTACTGGAGCTTGCATTACTTGAAAATTTACAGCGTGAAGATCTTAATGCAATGGAAGTTGCTCTCAGTTTTAAAAGAATGATGGAAGAATTGGACCTGACACAGGAGCAAGTGGCAGAGCGAATGGGAAAAGACCGGAGCACCATTGCAAACTTTATTCGATTGTTAAAATTACCACCCGACATACAGGTGGCAGTTCGTATTGGCGAGATCAGCATGGGTCATGCCCGTGCATTGATCAATGTCGATTCAATTGATAAACAACTTTTCGTTTTTGACCAGATAAAAGAAAAAGGTCTGTCTGTACGCCAAACGGAAGCTTTGGTTCGCAATCTTTATAAAGATAATGGCGTCGTTAAAAAACACACAAAAAGTTCATTGCCCGACGGGTTTCAACGAATTGAAGATAAATTAGCATCACATTTCAGCACCCGTGTAAAGATGAAGCATAGCAAAGACAATAGCGGCTCCATCACTTTTGAATATTACTCAATGGATGAATTGAATAAGATCCTTGGGCAATTGAATGTTCCTTTTGATTAAAAGCCCCCTGTCATCCGCACTGGCGGCGCGACTTAGCTAGTAACAACCTATTATTAACAATTCAATACTTATTTTTGTCCAAAAGGACTCCTTTGGAGGGGCTTAAATCTATGGACTTGGCTGCTGTACTACTATTTGTTCCCGATAACTATCGGGATTGTGTCACTTTTACAGAGAGGCTATTCAGGACTAACGCATGAAAATTTTTTACCTGCTCATATCCTTATTGTTTTTAAACAATGCTTATTCACAGGTGGTACCTGCTGAAAATCCTGTTCCCCTTAATGATACATCAGTTTCAAAAAAATCAAAGGCTGATACGGCAAAACTAAAAGCTCATAGTCCAAAAATTGCTGCGCGGCGTTCTGCTATCATTCCCGGCTGGGGGCAGGCATATAATAAAAAATATTGGAAGATCCCAATTGTCTATACGGGATTGGGAATTTCGGGTTATATATTTGTCAACAACATAAAAATTTATAAAGAGTATAAGTTTGCCTATTCTGCAAGGATCAAAGCTCAACCTCCAACTCTTGATTCCACAGATTATAATGAATTAGACGAAATCTATAAAGTTCTTAGTCCGAATTCTATTCGATCGGCCAGGGATGAATTCAGACGCTATGTAGATTATTCCGCCCTGGTATTTTTATTACTCTGGGGTTTAAATGTAGTTGATGCCGCCGTTGATGCTCACCTGAAAACCTTTGATGTAAGCCCCGATCTCTCTCTGCAAATAAGACCGGGCTTTAGTGATATGGCACGAACGAATGGAGTGAGTTTGGTTTTAAGGATTGGAAAATGATTTTGAAGTCCCTAGTCAATAGTTCCTAGTTCGGAGTTCGGAGTCGAAACCCGATAGTTTGCGCTTATCCTATAACTTTGAATAATTGAATTTCGAAATGGAGTCCAGACTCCGGACTCCGAACTCTGAACTCTAAACTCTGAACTCACATGAACATCGCGCTAATCGGCTACGGCAAAATGGGAAAAGCAATTGAAGAAATTGCTTTGCAGCGTGGCCACAACATCGTTTTAAGAATTGACATTGATAATACTGATCAATTCACAAAAAAGAATTTGTCGAAAACTGATGTTGCAATTGAATTCACCGGTCCACATAGCGCCTATGAAAATGTAAAAAAGCTGATGCAGTTTGGTACTGCTACAGTTTGTGGCTCTACCGGTTGGCTTGAAAAATTCGATGAGATCACAAACGATTGCAAAAAAAACCACGCCGCGTTTTTGTATGCCAGCAATTTCAGTGTGGGTGTAAATATTTTTTTCGAAGTGAATAAACGACTTGCTTCTTTGATGAAAGATCATGACGATTACGAGATACAATTGACCGAAATACATCATACCGCAAAAAAAGATGCGCCAAGCGGAACTGCGATCACACTTGCAGAACAAGTACTTGAAAACATTCCCCGCAAAACGAAATGGGCCAACCATATCAGCGATAACCCCGAGGATCTTGAAATACTAAGTGAAAGGATTGATCCTGCTCCCGGCACGCATAAAGTAAAATATTCTTCCGGCATTGATGATATCGAGATCATACACACAGCACATACCCGCAAAGGCTTTGCGCTTGGAGCTGTATTGGCGGCAGAATTCCTGAACGGAAAGAAAGGAATTTACAGCATGAAGGATGTCCTAAACCTGTAGCCTCCGTTAACCGGCTTTTTATAAATGCATATTTAGTGTCAGTTGCCTGCAATATTTTATACTCATCGTTATGAAAACTGGAGAACAAACTGCTAACCGATTTAGAGAAATAATTTTATCCGGGACCTGGGTCGCTAACACAAACTTTAAAAAGGAATTGGCAGACTTAAATTGGGAAATTGCAACCCAAAAGGTTAAAAACTTAAATACAATCGCAATCCTTACCCAGCATATTCATTACTATATTGCTGGCATTTTAAATGTCTTGGAAGGCGGCACCTTAGATATCCGGGATAAATTCAGCTTCGATTTTCCTCCTATAAATTCAGAGAGAGAATGGATGGAGATTAAAAACAAGCTCTGGGGAGATGCTGAAAGATTTGCCAGGCATGTTGAGATGATGACCGAAGAAAAATTAAATGAGCATTTTGTAGACGAGAAATATGGAAATTATCAGAGGAATATTGATGCAATGATTGAGCACAGTTATTACCATCTGGGACAAATTGTGCTGATCAAAAAAATAATCGCACTGGAACAAAGAAGTTAATGAAAACGATAAAATTTATCTTGCTTCTCGTGGCCCCAATCGTTTCTTTTTCACAGAATGCAGGCCTGGAAAGAATTGAGCAGGATTTGCTCAGCGTATACAATAAGCTTTTTTCATTTTATCACAGGCACGACAGTGATTCCTTGCAGAAATACAGCGAACAACTCAGAAACAGAACAATTGAGCTTCTTAGCAAAAACCCCCAAACTTTAGCGCATCCCTTTAGCGTGTTGATCGACAGCAATGCGTTTGAAATAGTCACTTCAGACGATGGCTTCTTCAGAATTTATAGCTGGGATACCTGGACCGGCGGTACCATGCATTTTTATGACATTATTTATCAATTCAGCAATAAGGGAAAGGTTTATACAGAACCAGTGAATTTAGAAGAGGGAGATTGTGGAGCCTTTTATTCGGCCATCTATGCTTTGAAGACGGCCACCAAAACATATTACCTCGCTGTAAGCAATGCAGGTTTTTCATCAAAAGATAAAGCGCAATCTGTGGAGGTTTTCTCCATAGAAAATGATCAGCTTAAACTGGTAAAACTGATAAAATCTCAAAATGGTTTTACTGACAGAATAAACGTAGAGTATGATTTTTTCACCGTCGTTGACAGGCCGGAACGCCCTCCGGCGTTGATCAGATATGATAAGAACAAAAAAATATTTTACATACCCGTCGTATACGAAGATGGAAAAGTTACCGATAAGTTTATTCAATACAAATTCAACGGAAAGTATTTTGAGAAAATATAAAATACAATGAGATCATTATCCGTCAGGGAAATCCAACATAGCGATATTCAACCTTTAAGCGATTATTGGTTCAATGCAACCCCCGATTACCTGGTTGCGATGGGTGTCGGTCTGTCCAAAATGCCAACAAGAGAGCAATGGAAAGATATGCTGCAGGAACAACTCAGCCAATCATACGAAGAAAAAAAGTCGTACTGCATTATCTGGTTATTGAATAACGAACCGGTAGGACATAGCAATGTGAACCGGATCATTTTTGGTGAGGAAGCTTATATGCATCTTCATATTTGGGAGGCCGCTAACAGAACAAAAGGGCTGGGCCTGGAGTTTGTAAAAATGAGCTTGCCTTTCTTTTTCCAAAATATGAAATTGAAAAAGATCTGTTGTGAGCCCTATGCATTGAATCCAGCCCCCAATAAAACAATGGAGAAACTTGGGTTTGAATTCATCAAAGAATATATCACAGTTCCCGGCTTCATCAATTTTGAACAACCCGTAAAACATTGGGAGCTGACTTATGAAAAATTCAGGCACCTGCAATCCGTAAAATAATTAACTTACCATTTCAAAAATTAAACATCATGTCGTTAAAACATCCTGTTACTATTTGCTTTGCCATCATTACACAGCTTGCAGCTTTTTCTCAAAAGGATCCGGCCACAACCGAAGTTTGGAAGCCCGAAGTGAAAGTAGTTACACCCGGCAAAACCAATAGCGAAGCTCCCTCCGATGCAATTGTACTTTTTGATGGTAAATCTGGCAGTAACTGGCAGCAAAAGAAAGGCGGCGATCTTCAATGGACCATTGCGGATGGCGCTGTGACAGTAAAACCGGGCACCGGGGATATTCAAACCAAACAAAAGTTTGGTGACTGCCAATTGCATATTGAATGGCGTGTTGATAAAAATGTAAAAGGCACTGGTCAGGATCGTGGGAATAGCGGTATCTTTTTGATGGGTCGTTATGAAGTGCAGGTGCTCGACAATTATAACAACGAAAACAAAACCTATGTGAATGGACAGGCGGGCAGCATGTACAAACAATCACCGCCATTGGTAAATGTATGCAAAGCCCCCGGGGAATGGCAGACCTATGATATCATTTTTACAGCACCCCGCTTCAGTGAAAAAGGCGGAGTCATCATACCCGCGAAAATCACTGTGATACAAAATGGCGTGCTGGTTCAAAATAATACAACTATCTGGGGAACTACTTTCTATATTGGCTCACCCTTTTATGAACAACATGATGCAAAAGAGCCGATCAGCATACAGGATCATGGTCACCTTACCAGCTTTCGAAATATATGGGTAAGAGAATTATAACCTGAAAACCATTTTTATGAAGTCGTTCTTCATTTTAGCATTGATATTTACAATGCTTTCCTGCACCGCCCAGTCACCTAATAACGAAACCGTCTTTACGAAAGTGAATGTGATCCCGATGAGTGAAGAGAAGGTAATGAAGAACCAGGATGTGGTTATAAAAGACGGTATCATCACCGCCATTGGTGAATCGGGAAAAGTGAAATACAATAAAGATGCCCGTATAATTGAAGGCAATGGAAAATATTTAATACCCGGTCTTGCTGAAATGCATGCACATGTTCCCCCTGTTGATGACATGGAACCAATGAAAGAAGTATTGACACTTTTTTTGTGTAATGGCATTACTACTATCCGCGGTATGCTCGGGCATCCGCTTCATCTCGAACTTCGCAGTAAGATTCAACGTGGGGAGATCATGGGCCCGCATTTTTATACATCGGGCCCGTCATTTAATGGCAATTCTGTAAAAACACCCGAAGCGGGAGCGGAGATGGTAAGAAATCAAAAAAAAGCAGGCTATGATTTCTTAAAGCTTCATCCCGGCCTCACCAAAGAAAATTTTGCAGCAATAGCAAAAACAGCCAAAGAAGTAAATATTCTTTTTGCAGGACATGTGTCTTTTGATGTTGGTGTATGGAGAGCTATTGAAGCCGGCTATGCATCGATCGATCATCTTGATGGTTTTGTAGAAAGTCTTGTGCCCGGCCTTGACACAATAAAAGAACAACAAACTGGTCCCTT